>NZ_JBWKZH010000023.1:0-80151 GCF_059424305.1 Hydrogenophaga sp. GW456-12-10-14-TSB4
GGCCAGGAGAAGGGCCGCCTGGGCATCCTCGAATACACCAGCCAGAAGAGCTTCTATTGGGGCTTGAACGAATCGCCCATGCCTTGGGCCACCTCCTGAATCAACGACACATGACCTCTCGCCGCACCCTCATCGCTCTCGCCTCGCTGTTCGCCCTGCTGGGGAACGCGCAAGCCCAGACCCCCGCCGAAAAACAGCTGGCGTCCGACAAGTTCACCCTGGTTGCGCCCTTCCCCGCCGGTGGCGCCATCGACGCCCTCGCCCGCCTGCTGGCCGACGGCCTGGCCAAGCGCTACAACCAGACCGCCATCGTGGAAAACGCCCCCGGCGGTGCGGGCACCATCGGCATGGGCAAGGTCAAGCGCGCCAAGGCCGACGGCCACACGCTGCTCGTGATCCCCGCCGGCAACCTCACCATCAACCCCACGCTGATGCCGAAGTTCCCCTTCGACGTGCAGAAGGACTTCGAGGCCGTCACCATGCTGGCCACCACGCCCAACGTGCTGGTGACCCACCCCAAGAGCGGCTTCAAGAACGTGGCCGACGTGATCAAGGCGGCCAAGGCCAAACCCGGCACGCTGTTCTACGCCTCGACCGGCATCGGCAGCGGCCTGCACATCGCGGGCGAGCTGTTCAAGGACCAGGCCGACATCGACATCCAGCACGTGGCCTACAAGGGCTCGACGCCGGCCATCAACGACCTGATGGCGGGCACCGTGCCGCTGATGTTCGGCAACCTGCCCACCATGCTGCCGCACCTGGAAAGCGGCCGCCTCGTGGCGCTGGGCCTGACCGACCGCGCTCGCACCCCCAACGCGCCCGACATCCCCACCCTGGCCGAACAAGGCGTGCCCGGCGTGGTGGTGCCTTCGTGGTACGGCCTGCTCGCGCCCGCAGGCACGCCGGCCAACGTGGTCGATCAACTCGCGAAAGACATGGTCGAGATCCTGGCGCAGCCGCATGTGCGCGACACGCTCAAAGCCCAGGGCATGACCGAGTGGACGATGAAACCCGCCGCCTTCGATGCGCACATCCGCACCGAGACGGCCAACTGGGCCAAGGTGATCAAGGCACGCAACATCACGATGGAGTGACGGGGCCTCGCGCAAGCCGCGTGCCTTGCACGCATCTTGCGTGACCGGTGTGTGCCCGGCACCGGGCGCACCATTCTGTTTCTTTGAACCGTTGAGAGTTTTTTCATGACACACCGCCGCACCCTTCTCGCCCTCACCTCGCTGCTCGCCCTGCTGGGCACCACCGCCCACGCACAGACCGGCGCCGAGAAGCAACTGGCCGCCGACAAGTTCACGCTCGTCGCCCCGTTCCCCGCCGGTGGCCCCATCGACACGCTGGCCCGCGTGCTGGCCGACGGCCTGGCCAAGCGCTACAACCAGATCGCCGTGGTCGACAACGCCCCGGGCGCGGCCGGCAACATCGGCATGGAGCGCGTCAAGCGCGCCAAGGCCGACGGCCACACGCTGCTGGTGATCCCCGCCGGCAACCTCACCATCAACCCCACGCTGATGCCGAAGTTCCCCTTCGACGTGCAGAAGGACTTCGTGCCCGTGGCCATGCTGGCCAAGACGCCCAACGTGCTGGTGACGAACCCGGCCACGGGCATCAAGAGCGTGGCCGAACTCATTGCGCGCGCCAAGGCCAAGCCCGACTCGCTCTCTTACGCGTCGCCCGGCGTGGGCAGCGGCCTGCACCTGGCGGGCGAGCTGTTCAAGTCGCAAGCCGATGTGGACATCCTGCACGTCGCCTACAAGGGCACGCCGCCCGCCATCAACGACGTGCTCGGCGGCACCGTGCCCCTGATGTTCAGCAACCTGCCCACCGTGCTGCCGCACATCCGCAGCGGCAAGCTGGTCGCGCTGGCCGTGACCGACAGCGTGCGCACGCCCACGGCCCCGGAAATCCCGACGCTGACCGAACTGGGTGTGCCCGGCGTGGTGGTGCCTTCGTGGTACGGCCTGTTGGCGCCCGCCGGCACGCCGGCCGACGTGGTCGCACAACTCGCGCGTGACGCCGCCGTCATCCTGGCCGAGCCTGCCGTGCGCGAGCGCCTGCAAGGCCAGGGCCTGAGCGCCTGGGACATCCAGACGGCCGCGTTCGACGCCCACATCCGCGAAGAAACCGCGCGCTGGGCCAAGGTCATCAAGGCCCGCAACATCACGATGGAGTGAACGCCATGAGCGACGCCGCCGCCAATGTGTTGATCACCCTCGTGTTGAAACACCACGCCGGCCTCACGCTGGACGACGTGCAGGCGAAGCTCAAGGCCAGCGAATGGTGGGAGCGCTTCCCGGTGGAAGGCACGCGCGTGGTGTCGTGGACCGTGGCCATGGGCCTGGGCCAGATCGTCACGCTCGAAGTGCCGCCGCACCTGCTGGGCCGCGTCAACCTCGAACTGGAGCGCTCCGCCTGGGGCGTCTTCCAGACCGAGTGCTACCCCACCTACGACTTCGTGCCGGTGCGCGAACGCATCATCGAGCGCGTCAAGGCCGGAGGCCAATGATGGTGACCGTCGCCGAAAAAATCCAGTGCCCGCAGGTGCCCGACCTGCCCACCGCGAGCTGGACCAACGGCTACCGCATCGGCCAGGAAGTGGTGGTCTCGGGCATGACCGGCCACCCCGCCACGCGCCAGGCCGCCGAGCGCGGCGCGCCGCTGGGCGCCTACGACCAGGCCATGGTCGTGCTCAAGAAACTCGAAGCGCTGGTGACAGCCGCCGGCGGCCACCGGCACAACCTGACCAAGACCGTGGTCTACCTCACCGACATCGCCGACAAGGACGAAGTCGGCCGCGCGCGGCGCGACTTCTTCGGCGAGCACACACCGTGCTCGACCCTGGTGGCCGTGCAGGCCCTCGTGTTCCCCGAGCTGCGCGTGGAGATCGACGCCTGGGCCCGGCTCGACGTGGACCTGCGCCAGGCCCAACCCCTCACCAACGAAAGCTGAACCACCATGGACCTGGGCATTGCAGGCAAGAAGGCACTTGTGTGCGGCGCGAGCTCGGGGCTGGGCTATGCCTGCGCCGAAGCGCTGGTGAAAGACGGTGTGCACGTGGTGATCGCCGCGCGCACCGAAGGCCCGCTGCGCGAAGCCGCCGAACGCCTGGCCGCGCACGGCGCGGGCCAGGTGAGCTACGTCGCCGCCGACGTGACCTCCGACGAAGGCCGCGCGCGCATCTTTGCCGCGCACCCCGACTTCGACATCCTCGTCACCAACGCGGGCGGCCCGCCGCCGGGCGACTTCCGGAACTGGGACCGCGAGACCTGGCACCGCGCGATCGACGCCAACATGCTCGCCCCCATCGAACTCATCAAGGCCACGGTGGACGGCATGATGGCGCGCGGCTTCGGCCGCATCATCAACCTCACCTCCAGCGCCGTGAAGTCGCCGCTGGACGGCTTGGGCCTGTCCACCGGCGCGCGCAGCGGCCTCACCGGTTTCGTGTCGGGCCTGGCGCGCACCACCGTGGCGCGCGGCGTGACCATCAACAACCTGCTGCCCGGCACCTTCGACACCGCGCGCCTGGAAAGCAACTTCGCCGCGCAAGCCAAGCGCGAGGGCAAGACCGTGGACGAAGTGCGCACCGCGCGCCTGGCCAAACACCCGGCCCACCGCATCGGCCAGCCCAGCGAACTCGGCCACACCTGCGCCTACCTGTGCAGCGTGCACGCGGGCTACATCAACGGGCAGAACATCCTGCTCGACGGTGGCTCGTTCACCGGCGTGTTCTGACGCCGCCTGTTTCGTTTTTGTTTTCCCTGCCAGCTCAACGACACCCTAGGAGACATCGAACATGACCGCCCGCCGCCCCCTGCTGCTCACCGCGCTCGCCGCCGCTGCCGCCCTCGCCCTGCCCGTGGGCAGCGCACTGGCGCAGACCTACCCCAGCAAGACCATCACGCTCGTCGTGTCCTTCCCGCCCGGTGGCGACACCGATGCCCTGGCGCGCACCTTCGCCGAGAAGCTGCAGGCCCGCGTGGGCCAGCCGGTGGTGGTGGAGAACAAGACCGGCGCCAGCGGCACGATTGGCAACTCGTTCGTGGCCAAGGCCGCGCCCGACGGCCACACGCTGCTGTTCACGCCCAACACGATCGCAACCGCCCCGCTGGTGCTCAAGCCCGGCACCGGTGCCACCTACAACCCGCTCACCGACTTCACGCCCATCCTGCTGGCCGGCACGCAACAGCTGTTCCTCATCACCCACGCCGGCTCAGGCCTGAACACCGTGAAGGACGTGGTGGCTGCCGCCAAGAGCGGCAAGCTCACCAACTACGCCAGCCCCGGCAGCGGCTCGCCCATGCACATTTTGGGCGAGATGTTCAACCGCTCGGCCGACGTGAAGATCACCCAGGTGCCCTACCGGGGCGTCGCGCCCGCCGTCGTCGACATCGTGGCTGGCCACATCCCCATGCTGTACACCACGCTCGGCCCGGTGGCCCAGTACATCAGCCAGGGCAAGCTGGTGGCCGTGGCGGTGGCCGACCCGCAGCGCTCGCCGCTGGCGCCCAACGTGCCCACCCTGGCCGAATCGGGCGTGAAGGACGCCGAAGTCGGCGCCTGGCAAGGCTTCATGGGCCCCAAAGGCATGCCGCCTGAAGTGGTGCGCACGCTCAACAGCCACCTGAATGAAATCCTGAAAATGCCCGACGTGATCGCGCGCATGAACACCATGGCGCTGATCCCGGCCGGTGGCGACCCGTCGGCGCTGGCCAAGATCAACCAGTACCACAACGAGCGCTACGGCAAGGTGATCCGCGAGACCGGCATCATGGCCGACTGAGCACCGCCGTAACGATGAAGGAAATCATCGACGTCGGCCTGCCGCCGTTCAAGCAGCCGTTCTCGTGGATGGTGCGCGCCGGCGGCGTGCTCTACACCGCCCACGGGCCGGTGCGCGAAGACGGCAGCGTGGACACCACCGGCAGCATCGAACAGCAGGCCCGCCTGACCTTCAGCAACCTGCAGCGCGCGGTGGAACGCGCGGGCAAGACCATGGACGACGTGGCGCAGGTGCTGATCTACATGACCGACGTGGCCGACATGCCGGCCATCGACGCCGTGTACCGCGAGTTCTTCCGCGCGCCCTGGCCCAACCGGTCCAGCGCCGGCGTGGCGCTGGTGGTGCCGGGGATGAAGATCGAGATCGTCGCCTACGTGGCCTGAGAGGCCGCCTCGATCGACTCGGTGTAGATGAAGCTGGTGCAGGCGGCCACGAAAGCCCGTGGCGTCTGCCGCGCGCCGAAGCCATACACACGGACACCCTCGCGCCGCACGCCGAAGGCCAGCGGTGTGAGATCACTGTCTGACGACACGAGGCAGACCGCATCGAACTGCCCCGTGTTCACCAGCGACATCGCCTCCACGCTGAGCATGATGTCGGCCGCGTTCTTGCCCTTGGCATACGGAAAGAGCTGCACCGCCTCGATGGCGTTGTAGAGCAGTACGTTCTTGAAGCGGCTCATGTTCGGCCGCGTTCAGTCGGCGTACGCGCGCTTGACGATGAGCGCGCCGTAACAGGCGGCGCGCAACAGGATGGAACGGATCAGCGTGTGAGAGACCTTTTCCGCATCGATCAACACGGCGAGCTTCTGTTGCTTGTGCTGCAGCTTGGGCATATGGCGCCTGCCTTCCCTGTTCGTTGGGGAACAGCCGCCGCCACGTGACAGAGTGGCGGCGGCCCGAACGGGCTGAGAACCGGGGATCTTCTCGCGAAAAACCGGCAAGCCTCGCGGCTTCCCATCCAGGCCGCCATAAAGCAAGCGTAAATAATGATGAAGGCCGCTGTTCTAGCGGTTTACAGCGGCCTTCTGGCCGCGACAAGAT
Source organism: Hydrogenophaga sp. GW456-12-10-14-TSB4 (assembly GCF_059424305.1). Classification (NCBI taxonomy): domain Bacteria; kingdom Pseudomonadati; phylum Pseudomonadota; class Betaproteobacteria; order Burkholderiales; family Comamonadaceae; genus Hydrogenophaga; species Hydrogenophaga sp. GW456-12-10-14-TSB4. The sequence goes on from NZ_JBWKZH010000023.1 coordinate 5,839, forward strand.
CCCGGGTTCTCAGGCCCGCGCTCACCTTTTTCGTGAGCGGGGGAGACTTTACTTCAGTACAACCAAAGAATTCATGTTGCGCACAGTAAGAATCTGCAGCGGGCACCCGTCTCGTCGGCCAGTGCGGGGGTGACCGTGTCCTGTTAGCCTCCACGATCCTGTCCCATTTAAAAAGTGAATTCCCCATGACCAGCCCGCTGTACACCGCTTCCATTCCCGTCCTGCAGCAGATGCTGCGCGCCCTGTCCGATGTGCTCAAGAAGGCAGAAGACCACGCGACGCAAAAAAATATCGATCCCAACGCGCTGCTGCAGGCGCGGCTGTTCCCCGACATGTTTCCGCTGGTGCGTCAGGTACAGATCGCCGCTGACTTCTCCAAGGGCATTGCGTCCCGCCTGGCGGGTGCCGAGGTGCCTTCCTGGCCCGACACGGAAGCCAGCTTCACGGACCTGCAAGCCTTGATCGCCAAGGCCTTGGCCCACATCGGCTCCTTCAAGCCCGAGCAATTTGATGCCAGTGAGAGCCGCGAAATCGTGTTGCGCCCCGGCACCCCCAAGGAAAAGAAGCTGACCGGCAGCGCCTATCTTCTGCACTACGGTCTGCCGCAGTTTTTCTTCCACGTGACCACCGCCTACGCCATCTTGCGCCACAACGGCGTTGAGATCGGTAAGCGCGACTACATGGGGGCCTATTGAGGCAAGACGCCTGAGTGCAGCCGGGCGCCAGGCGCGCCTTGCCGCCCTTCATTGACAGCTACAACGCCAGTCGGTGAAATCACATTTTTGACCTCTGTGGGCGTTCGGCGGTGTTTTGGAGAGGCGCCTATGCAGCGGGAGCTGTCATTCAGATCTGTATGTCGAGAGCCTGCTGTCGGCCACAAGCGGAAGCTGCGCCGATGTGGACGCGGCTCAACGTTTGAGCTGAGCGGACGCCACCGGTGTGGCGCCGCGAGGCTCTCAGGTCTATCCTCCGCCTCGCGGCGCCACACCGGTGGCGGTCCGCTCGAGCGAAGAGTTAGCCCACCGCGGCGTCAAGTTCCGCATCGGACAACCCACCGGCTGGATGTTTGACGAACTGGAATCTCGGATCATTTGCATAGCCAAGGGATCGAACGGCATTTCGTGCTGGTGAGCCAAAGACCACAACAGTCTGGTACGGCAGTGCTTCGATGTCGGCGCGGAGCCAATGGGAGCAGTGTTCGAGTGCCTTGGCAGGAGGTCTCTTGTCTCGAGGGCGCTTGTCCTTGACCTGTGCGTTCTTGCCAGGAAAGCATTGCGCGGTGTTCGTGATGTTGTAGTCTGCTCGAGTCTTTCCTGCGCGACCAAAGGCATCGAGCAATCGTGCGCCGGCCGAGTGAGGTTTGGTACTAGAAATCGGCCGTCCGCTCTCCCACTCCTCGTCACCAGGTGCTTGGAAGATCAAGAGTACCGAGCTCCCGTTATCTTCCATAGACAGTGGCGTTGAGCGGAAGCTTCGGAACGTCGCCGGTAGGTGTTCCGCATGCTCCAGCGGGCAGCCTTGACAGTGGGGACCGTAGTTCTGGGGCATCGGTGGGCTAACGTTTGACATGAGAGGCATGACCCGGCAAGCCGGGTCATGCCTCTCGATTGATAGTTAGGCGTCGCGGCGCCAGTACTTCACATCAAGGTGCACGCGGAGCACGCCTTCCTGCTTTGCTACTACAGACGCGAATGTTTGATACGCCAAGTGCTCGCTCGGCGTAAGGCGAATGACGGTTCTCCAGCGCGGTAACGCTCCACGCTTTCCTTCCCTTTTCAGTCCCTTCGCAACGTGGCTGTCTATCGGCACCTCCAGCCACGCTTCGATCTTGTCGAGCCGGTACTGCTCGCACACGTACTTGTTGTACGCGCAGCTCCGAAGGAAGATGTTAAGAAACTTTCTGGCACTACCCCAATATCGAGCTTCCTTAGGAAGGGCCTTCTGCAATTCAAGCGTGGCAACTTCAAGTTCAGCACGGAAGGCGCTCTCATTGCTCTCTACGAAGCGGCTGATGTTGACGCCCTGAAGATACTTCCGAGCGGCCTGGATCGTGCCGGCGGGTCCCATGCCTCTTGCGGTGGAGGCACCGACGGATGTGCCGCCAACACGCTTCTGCAATAGCTGGAGGTAGTTCTTGTTCATGGCGATCTCTAACGTTTGAGCTGAGCGGCAGCCAGCGGCTTGGCCCGCGAGGCGGATGATGAACGACAGCGCGCCGCGGGCTAAGCCGGTGGATGTCCGCTCGAGCGAAGGGTTAGACCTCACGGCGTTGACGGTCGCAGAAAGTTCAAGTGGCCGTGTAGGTGAAAGGAGATGTCTGCGACGGTTCCGAGAGCTGTAGTCAGTTGGGGCGCGGGACTAAGGTAGTCTGGATAAACGAGCCCGGTGTACAGGCCAACAAGAAGGACATCGGTGCCTCTCTCGACAAACACCGGCCCGCCCGACATGCCGGCTCCGCCAATGCTCTCGAGCAAATACTGACGTCGCCGGTCGGGCACGTTTACAGCGGCCACAAATCGCGTGAGGACAACCGGCGTGGGCTGACTCTGACCGTTGGCGCTAAACCCGTATGGATATCCTGCGACAAGCATCTTGTCGCCAGGAACAATCATGTCGGAACCGAGTACTCGAGTGTTGTCCGTGAGCTGAACCTCAGCGACCTGCAGTTCGGACGGAAGCTTCAACTTTACGGCGTCGTGCCAGAACGGTACGCGGAGACCAAGGGCATTGAGCTCGACATGAGGGGTGTCTTGCTCATCTTGAAGCCACTGGGGCCGCAACTGATCGCCTTGCTCGGCGTACAACGGCAGGTCAATGCTTTGTAGACCTGCAACCCGCTGGGCGCCCGCGTCTCCAATCACAAAGGTGCTGTTCCGGTGACCCCCGGGCTCCAATACGTTGGAGGTAAGCCCAGTTGCTCCCTGCAACGAGATGCGTAGGTAGCAGCGTCGCGTCGGGGGTGTTGGCGGTACCTGCTTGCTGTACGGATCGAAGCCGGTGACTACATGCCAACAGGTGTAGAGAAAGCAGGCATCATCTTCGCGTCGCAGGAACCCACTTGCGAAGGCTCCTGGAATCTCCCGGCGGTCCGCATCAAGGCATTGAAGAAGCACGCAGGAGTAGCCAAGCAACCATCGCTGTGTTGGTCCCGGAACGGCAGACATAGTGGTTTGTGAGGTCTAACGTTGAAATTTAGCGGCTGCCGAAGGCAGTCCTTTGGAACGAATGATTAGAAGCGCGCATAGACAACCGATGCAATCACTGATGCTAGAGCACCAAGGAAGAAGCCGACACCCCGCTCTTTCCAACGCGCCTGCCAAGTGTTCGATTCTCGGATCTGCTCATGCATTTCTTCAATGAGCTTCGATTGCCGCTCTATGGCCTTGGTGAGCGATTCGATCGTGGCCGAACTCGGCTGAGACGGGAGATGCTGCCGCATCTGCGTCCAGGCCATGGGCTGGGTCATCGTTCCCGCCCTCACAAATGCACTGCCTTCCGACAGGACGATCTCGGCCGACCGCTCCACGTCAATGACGGCGACGCGCTTTCCTTCCGTTTCGACGATCGATAACTTGGTATTCGGCTCTGGGACTAGACGTTTTCGGGCTGCCTCGTAGACACGGCGCGCAAGCACTTCGTCTACCCCAACAACCTCTGGAGGCTCCTTGACGCCGATAACAATCTTGCCCCCTTGTGCATTGGCAAAGGAGCCAATCAGCTTGGCGAGAAGCTGCGGATCACGGACAGACGTCTTGAGTTCTAGAGATTCGCTCTCGCCCGCAAAGATGAATTCAAGGATTTGCGAATGCACCGAGGCTCCTTACGCTTCTAACTTTGATTTAAACCGGCAAAACACCCGGCACCCACAACAGCAGTCGTTAAACAAAGTCGCATGCCGCCCCTGAAAAGTGTTTGAAATCAACCGGTTGGCTCTAACTGGCGGGTGGATGAGTGGGCATAACAGATCCGACAAACCTGACCAAGCTCGACAAGCATCTCCGATATGGCCGCTCCGGGTCGGGAGTTGCTGGTCCCGAGACGAAGGTGAATGTCCTAGTCCAGTCTAGAGTGGACTTCGGAACCGCGTCTGCGGAATTGCCTCGAAAGTTGCCGGTAGCGGGCCTACCCCCTATCTCAGATGAGGTTCGCGACCACGCTTGAAAGCCTGTCCTGAATCGCTCCAACGACGTAGCCGCGGTTCTCTCGCCGGTCACCGGCGTAAACCGCAAGCTTGACCGTCTCGCGCATGGCGAAAGAGTCAAACGTCGCGCGTTCGTCATCGCGCCTGTGCTCCATCCGGTTTCCTCCAATCACAAAGCTGTCCCGAGCCTTGTTCTCTTGGCGAACCACACCGATGTTGACGTCACATAGGACCAAGTAAGAGTCGTACTCGTTGTGCGCACGCAGAACCTCCTGAAGAGTTGCCCCTGCCACGGCACCTAAGACCACGCCAGACGCGGCCGAAATACCGCCAGCGCGTCGTCCTGCCTCGTATCCAGCCACGCCCCCAAGCAACGCCCCAACCTCATTGCCTGCTTGCACTCGACCATTAGCGACGGTGCCCATGAAGTAGAGATTGATGTCCATCACGATTCCGGCGGTGTCGCTACCAATAGAGTAGCCCGCCGAGCGAAGTCCCTCCTCCACGGTCGAGCGGATTTTCGACATATCTATGGCGGGGTCGCCGGACGAGTTCCGAAGTCGAACACGGACTTGCCGATTGGCAAACTGGTCGGGCGAAACGAACAGATTTTTTGACACCGAGCTTCCGATTTGGAACCCTGGTGTTTGGAAAGTTGATGCACAACCAGCCAAGGTCATGGCGACCAAAGCAGCTAGAGGCATACGGATACGGTTGCGCATTTCAGCGTCCTTGGAATCTGTTGAGGTAGTTGCGAATTTCATTGAATGAGACACTGAAGTTCAAATTCTGCGACCCCTTGTCCACACGAATCCAGTCATTCACGCCAATAACAACATCCTTAAGCAACAACGGGCCACCCGAATTTCCCGGACTGATTGGCGTATCCGTTTGAATGAACTCCACAAAATTCTCAGAGGCAATCGTCGCGCTGCGTTGTTTGCGAACCGCGCTGATGACTCCACGTGTGATAGTGAACTCGTACCCCTTGGGATGTCCAATGGCTTCGACCGTCTCTCCAAGACGCAACGGCCCTTCGTGAATCTTCAGGGGTTTTCCAGCCGTCTGAGCGCGAACAAGAGCCAAATCCAAACGAATGTCATGGTCAACTACTCGACCGTAGGACTTCGTACCGTCGTGAAAGGTGATTTCTGCCAGGGAGTTGCCATCCACCACGTGGAAAGCCGTCAGGATCAGATCCGGCGTGACGTAGAACCCGGTCCCTGTGGCCTTGGAATTGCGAACTATGACCACGCTGTCAAACCGTTCATCTGCGATGGTTTGGGTAGAGACTGTGCGCGAAGTGGTCATCGAGGAGTTTGAGGCATAGGTAGGCCCCGCAGCCGCGTAGCTTCTCGAGTTGAGCGTTTGAAGAAATGCCTGAACGTTTTGGAACGGATCTTGGGTCGCACTCTTCAGCCCTGCTGGGCTGAACAAGCTCGACAGTGACACGCTTATCGGACGCTTCTCCCAATCAGAGACTTCCTTCTCATTCTTCAAGTTGCGCGAGATGCTTGAATGCTGCGGGTCCTTTTCGTGCACGTTGTACGCAACATTGAAAGTCTCTTGATCATTGACTGTGAAGTTGTTCTTCAAAGTACGACCTGCCTTCACGTCAATCACGTAATAGTTCACCTGGGCGGTCTTTTGTGCATTGATGTCCACGGCTTGGTACGCATACTCAGCATACACAGGAACGGTCAGCGTCTGCGGTGTGTTGGCTAGCGCGCTCGAAGCCTGCTCGACTTGGCTGCGCGTGGAGGCACTTTGCACCCCGTCGGCAAGGCCTTGCAACACACAGCCCCAACCCTGGCATGCCTTGGGCATCGCGCTACTAATTTGGGCTCGCTGATACTGCGACATGGCCGTTTGATACCGAGTCATCGCATCCACATAGCCAGGATTTGGTGTCTGCCGCGTATCTGACTGGAAGCGACTCTTGATCTCGCTCTTGCTTTTAAACTCACGGCTCACCTTCGCCACAGTTAAGTCCGTGACGAACACGAAGTCATATTGACTCAGATTCGAGGCTGTGAAGATGGCTTCAGTTGCTGGCTGAAACGCTACTTCAACGTCGCGATCAAAGGAAACTTCAAAATCGAAAATGTTGCGATCCTTGAAGCTCGCGCTGGTGAGATCCACGTACCCGATTTTTACCAGCGAGCGAAGCGCATCGGCAGACGTTCCAAAAGGAGGCTTGGCGGAACTAAGAGCCCCCACCTCTTCAAGCGTGATGCGTCCATCTGCATAAAGTTGGCGCCGCGCCAGCTCGACGTATGCGCGGTCGACCGCCTCTTTGCTCTGTGGGCTGAGGTACTCGGTAAAATTTTTGGCTCGCAGATGGGTCTCTTCGAGACTCGAAAGGCTCTGAATGCGAGAAACTGCAGCCTGCTGAAATGGTCCCGAGCTGACAAAGTCCGAGCGTTCAATCTTCAGCTCGCCAACGTACGAAGGCTCGTGCGATCCTGTGGAGAAAACATCATCTGCCAGCGCGCCGACGGCGAGTACCTTTCCTTCACGCGCCATGGCGTGGATACGCGCCAATTCCGCAACCAGCAGATCTCTCTGAGGGATGCCCTGCTTCGTAAGCCGAAGCAGCCTGTCTTCAGACAAAGTTGCCGCAGCAATTGATGCGGCTTTGACTTGAGCTGACAAGGCTGGCCATCCCGCCCTGTCGGGTATCGCCGTGACCGATTTCAGTGCAACTGTCGCCCGCGAAACCTTGTCTTGATACCGGGTCGTCCAAACATACTCCGAGAGCTGGGAAAACTCCGGTGGCAACGGCGTTGAACTATCCTTGTATCGACTCTCAAAGTAGTCTGAATTGCGGTTGAAATAGTCATCTGCCTCAGCAAACTTTGAAGCACCGACCAATGACTTGAGCTCGCGCACCTGCGTGCTCAACATATCGCTTAGTCCAGTCGATGCCAACCCAAAAGGCATCGTCAGATCTTTGACCAAACCAGTCGGGCCCTGCATGGTGACGCAACCACTCAGGAACACGAGAACGGAAATAGATGCCAACAGGTTGGGCAATCTGCACACTGCCGGAAGCAATCCATTCTTTGCAGCCGACTCCTCCCTCTTGCCATTTTTTAAAAATCGCATAGTGCCATCCTTGAATCTGGAGGCACTCTATCACTTCTGGTTACATCTTTGATCACACCAAAAGTGTCGTAAATCACGGATCTGGGTCTGAAGTATCTTTTCAGCGGGCAAGACATATCCCGGGCCTTCGGACGGCAGTTAAACCTCTAAATGCAGGTGTGTCGGACGTTCTGACAGTTCCGTTACCGCTCGATGTGATCTGTTCAAGGACCGCCATTTGCGAGAACGATTGTTCAAAGCGGTGACGAGGACTGTCCGAGGCCAGTCTGAAACAGACCTATGCCGCCTCGCGTGCAAGAATCGTTTCCAACCTAAAGCATCAATATTGCGAGGTCCGACGCTCAGAGTGGCGGGCCACATTCGCACTTCGTGACCACCCTGCCAAGGGACAACGACTTAACCCAAGCCCTCGTTGGGCTGAATGGCTCGGACGCCACGCTGTCCCCGTGCTCGCTGGGACCGCTGAGCGGAGTCGCTACGAGATCACGTAGGTCATGGCTCCGCTAGGTTCAAGAGGCCCAAAGACGCTTAGTCCACGTTGCATTCAAGCGAGGACGTGAGTGATGGTTTCTGCTCTGCTAAGCGAAGCGCGCGCTGCGCACATCCAGGCGCAGCGCAACCGCCCCCCCCCCAACGCCCCATCAAGCCTTCACTTCGACCACCTGTTCAAAGCCGCCAAAGATCATGCGTTTGCCATCAAAGGGCATGGGCGGGTTGCCGGGGGTGGACGGGTCCATGCGCGGGTCTTCCATCATCTTCTTCATGCCCGCGTCGCGAGTGGCTTTGTCCGGCCATTCGACCCACGAAAACGCCACAGTCTCCTCGGCCGTCGCCTGGACGGCACGGCGGAAGTCGGTGACTTTGCCGTCGGGCACGTCGTCGCCCCAGCCCTCGATCACCCTCGTAGCGCCCAGCTCGAGAAATATCGGGTCGAGCTTTCGCGCGTGTTCAATGAACTTCTGCTTGTTGGCGGTGGGAACTGCGATCACGAAACCATCGATGTAAGACATATCAGACTCCTGTGGGGTTGACCTGCAAGGCGCCCCCTGTGGGCACCCTGTAGTTGCTCGACGAACGACAGCAGGAGAAATCGACATGACCATCCATCCTGCGTTAGAAGAACATGGTGAGCACTGCCGGCTCACGAGGCTGTAGGACAGCCGCGCTTTTTGCGGGCGGGCCTCGCGTGCAAAAATCGTGTGCAGCCCTGACGATCTGGCCCAGAGAGCACCAGCACACATGGACAACGATCTCCCCCAAGCCCTCGCCTGGGCCGAATGGCTCGGCCGCCACGCGGTCCCCGTGCTTGCTGCCGCCCTCTTGCTGGTGCTCATCGCCGTCGCCGCCCTCGTCATCGCCTTCAGGCGCTACAGCCCCTACGCCGCCTGGGACCGTTGGCCACGCCCTCTGTTGCTGGGCGTGTGCCTCGCGCTCGGTGCGGGCGTGCTGGTCGCCACGGCTTCTTTGTTTGCCGAAATGCTGGAAGTGTTCGATGCGGACGAGGAGATCGGCCAGTTCGACGTGCGGCTCACCGAGACCCTGGCGCGCGAGCTGTCCCCTGCTGCCCTGCGTTTCTTCGGCGACCTGACCCACCTGGGCGACCCCTTGCCATTGACGCTGCTGGTGATCGGCGTGGGGGTGCTGCTGCTCGTTCGCCGGCAGACCTCAACGGCCCTGGGCTGGGTGGTGGCGTGCGCGGGTGCGGGCTTGCTCAACCGGGTGCTCAAGCACATCTTCGAGCGGGTGCGCCCGGTGCACGACCACGGCTTCGCGCAGGCCGACGGCTACAGCTTTCCCAGCGGGCACACCTCGGGTTCGCTGGTGGTGTACGGCATGCTGGCCTATCTGTGCCTGCGCTTGCTGCCGCCGCGCTGGCATCTGCCCAGCGTGCTGCTGGCCTCGGCCCTGGCTTTCAGCATCGGCTGGAGCCGCGTAATCCTGCAGGTGCATTGGGCGAGCGACGTGGTCGCCGGGTTCGCGTTTGGTGTGGCGTGGTTGACGGTGTGCATTGCGGCGGTCGAGATGGTTCGCCGGGCTTCTCGCGCCTAGGTCGTGCCTGTCTGGGGCGGGGGAATGGTTGTGGTTTCGGCATGCCACCAACATCCCCCAAAGGTGCACGCAACAGCACCAACAGATGCGCCCGGCTATTGAGACCAAGTGAAGGCACAGCTACCATTCCAGGGCTCGCTTCACAGGGTATCGAGCAGACTGGAGCCTCACATGACGGACGAGATCGGCCTTCAGAAGGATCTTTCGGGTTTGCTGGTAGGGCACTTCTGCCCTGAGGAGCTGCCCATCCTGGACTCCGCATTCGATCGCCTGAAAGACGGGCTGCCCGCTGCCGGCGGGCGCACGGATCCCCTGGGGTCGGGCCTGGGAGAGTATTTCGCCCTGGCGACGCTGGGAAGCACGCTCCTGGTTCCACTCGCCACCTGGCTGGCCAAAGACGTCCTTGGAAAGGCCTTCCAGGACGTGTTCGTCGAAAAGCTGAAGGGGGCCCTCAAGCGCGTCGCCGCCAGCGGGAAGGACGGTACGGCGTCCCCCGCCGAAGTGACCGGAACATCGCCCGATGACGTGCGGATGGTGGCGGGGATCGTCCATCGTGTCCGTGAACAGGCCAAGATCCTGGGGACGGATACGCAGCTCGTCGAGCAGGTGGTGCTGCACCTGTCGATCGCACTGCCCATGGCTCTCGTGGAAACGAGATCGAAGATTTCAAAGTAGCCCGCACCAGTCCCTTCTTGTGACCTGGACGGCACCGTGTGGGCAGCCCTCTCCTCCGCGCTGGTCTGGCTGGTCGTGGCCCTCTGCATGGGCACGGTGTGGCTCGCTGTCCTGGCAACGGGCAGTTCGGTATCGTCCGCGTTCAACGTCGGTGCATCGATGGCCAGTGCACTGGCTCTCGCTGTCTCCGGTTCAATCGCTGCGGCCTACCTGTGGCGGAGCAGTCCACGGCGCCACATCAAGGAGGTGGTCCACAGCCCGATCACGGAAAAGGCCCATGAGCTACTGGAAGGCGAAAGCCGAAAACTGAATCTGCCGACGCCGAAACTCCTGGTCACACGCGGCGACGGCATTCGCGATGCGAGGGTCTACTTCATCGGACGAAGAGCGGCGGTGATCCTGCCCGAAACCTTCTCCTGGCTTGCCCTCATCCGTCCGGATGAGCTGAAGGCCATTCTTTCTCACGAGCTGTCCCACATCGCCAACGGTGATGCCTGGCGCGGAGCAGTGGCACATTCGGCCGTGGTTTTCACAACGGTGGCGGTGGTGGTGTTGAGCATCCTCGTCACCGCTGCTCACGCCTACCAGATGGCGCAGATTGCGGCGAGCTACACGCTGCTGGGTGCCATACGGCCACGGAACCTGCTCGGCTACTTCCAGGCTCTGGTGATGCCGCTTGTGTGCCTTGCGATCGTGCTGGCCGCCTACACGACCTTTCTTCGGCTGCGGGAGTATGTTGCGGATGTCACCGCGGCAACTGCCGGGCATCGGCAGGCGATGCGGCAGATTTTCTCGCGCGCCGCGGCCGCTGTGGGACGTCGTGAGAACACCTTGGCCTTTCATCCTTCAGCAGGCTCACGGCTGTCGCGCCTGAAGCCGCTCAATTTCGATCGCGGCCCGGGCCCCGGGGCCATCTTCACCGCGACGATCGCGCTGATGGCCGCCGATTCGCTGTTCAGCGTGCTTCTGTCGGGGCGCCCATTGAACGCGCCCTCCATGGCCCAGACGGCAATACACTTTGTGCTCTCACTTCTGTTGTTTGCATCGCTGGGCCTTTCCTTTGGTCGATCGCCAGCCTTCCGCGGGCTTCGTGATCGCCATTGGCTGGCATTTCGGCAGACGGCGCTGGCGATCGTCGGCGTTTTTCTGGGCTCACTCGTGGTTCAGTGGTCGCTTGAAATGCCCCGGGTTGTGCGCGTCGGAGCGCCGATCGAGGTCGATCTTCTGGCGGCCGTCCAAGAGGCCCTGTTTCAGTCGCTGCTTCCCGTCACAACGCTCCTGTGTTCGATCGCGGTGGGTGCGCTCTCACGGCGCAGCAACTCGTCAGGGCAGCTGCCTGAGGGTGCCCTGATGGTGGTGGCGGTGGTCATCTCCAATTTGGCAAGCGGTGCGACAACTGGCGCTTTCCTTTGGCTGACGCGGAATCAACTGGATCTTTCGCAGGCCACCAACGTCTTCGCGTTCGACGATCTGGTGGGTATGGGGAGCCTCGTGTTGGTCGTTGTGGCGGCCGGCATCGCGGTGGTCCTCGCTGGCCTGGCGTTCACGGGTCAGGCCTTCCGATACTTCCAGAGGCACAACACAGGACGCCGGCGTCAGACTGCCGTGTTGTCGGGCATCGCGCTGGCCGTCCTGGCATGCAACAGCTTGGCCATGCTCGGCTGGGCGACGATCGCCACGCACATCTCGGAGCGCGAGACACTCTGGGTTCGGTGCGACTCGCTCGATGTTCAAGAGCTCGCTGACGCGCTCACCACGAGGCTGGACACCACACTGTCAGGCGTGGCCACTCAGCGAGGCAAGGCACGCGCGCGGATGCAGCAAGCCTCTGGCTGTTCTGCGCAACAGCAAGACCCCGCCAGCGCCGGCGGCATGCTTCGGAAAGCCTTGAGCACGCTGGGGCGGATTCAGGACTCGTCCCTGACGCTGTCACGTCCGAATGCGCGGGACATTTCTGCCCGGTATGAAGGTGCGAGCGGCCGGACCTGGACGTGGACGCTTCCGGTCGACACCATCAACCTTGAACAGTTCACCACCGAGTTGCTGGTCTTTCACGATCCACACCGCTGGGCCATCCATGAGACGGATCGGGACCCGAAGAGCATGGTCGCTGCGGAGAAGCTGCTGATCGACCTTCAGGAGCGAGGGAGTCATCACGAAAAGCCGTGGGCATCCCTGCAATTGGCCAACTTCGCGATCGCGCGCGGCGCACCCGGGAACGCCGAGACCCACCTCCGCCGTGCCCATGCACTCGCGCCAGACAGTGAAGTCATTCAAAGGCTCCTGGCGATTGTTCTGCTCCAGCAGCAGAAATGCGACGATGCCGCCCGCTTCATCCCTACGCTGTTGGTCTCACAGCACCTGGAGGTTGAGCATCTGACGCGGTGGAGTTGGTGCGAGGCGGCACGAGGCACGCCACGCGACCGCCTTGCAACGCTCTGGAAGTACCGCACCCGCTTCTCGGACAGTGCGAACTTGATGGCGAACATCGGTCTGAGCGCCTATGAAGTCGGCAGCCGCGATCTGGCAACCGAGTACTTTCGGGACGCGCAAGCGCTGGATCCGGGGAATCAGGAGTGGTGCGTCCCGCTGTACCTGGCTTGCCTGACCACAACGGCGTGTCCCACTCCGGCCCCACACGATCCCCCCATGCAGTTGAACGGCGCGTTGCAGAACATCTGCTGGGGTTGGATATTGAGAGGCCGTGTCGCGCCGGAGTCCGTGGCGCGGTACTGGCGCAAAGCCATCGAAATTCGACCTGACCTGGCTCGCACCAGGCTGTCCCAGGATTTGGACGACCTGCTGCGCCCCAAATAGGGCTCCGCATCACCCCCCGCCCGACGCTCGCTCCGGATCGGTCATGCGGGCCAGTCGAGCGCAAGGCCCGGCTGCTCCGCCAGCCTCTGGCTGAGCACACGGGCCAGAGGTTTTTCGGAGGCAGTTTTCGGAATGGCCTTCAAAGGCAACACCTGCTGCAGCACCACCGGCCTGGGCAGTGCGGCGCGGAGGGCAGCCACCGCGAGCCCCTGGTCGGCAGGCGCGTTCTGCGCAAAGACGACCGCCGCTGCCACGTCCGACTCGCCCGGCACGCGGGACGCCGCCGGCACGCCGAACACGAAGACGTCATCGACCAGGCCCGTTTCGGCCAAGGTCTTTTCGATGAACGCGGTGTCGATGAAATCGCCGTTGCGGCGGATGCCGTGCCCCATGCGAAAGTCGAAGAACAGCCAGCCGTCCGCATCGCGGTGCACCACGTCGCCGGTCCACAACCAGCCATCGCGGCATTTGGCTTGCGAGGCTTCGGGTTCGTCCACGTAGGCCACCTGGAACGGCGTGCCGTCCGCAGACCGGATCAGCAATTGGCCGCGCTCGCCGGGCGCCACGTCCTGCCCTGCGTCGTCGACGATGCGAATGCTCAACGTGGGCGGCGGCTGGCCGATGCTGCCCGCCGGCCCCTGCCCTGGCGGCTTCATCGTGAGCCCACCCTCGGCCGTGCCGTAGAACTCGAGCAGGCTCACGCCGAAGCGGTGCTCGAAGTCGCTCCAGATGGTGGCGGGCATGCCGGCGGACACCACCAGCCGCACCTGGTGGTCGCGGTCGGCGGGCGTGGGCGGGGCGCAGTAGACGGCCGTCGTCATGCCGCCAAGCAGCGTCAGGCTGGTGCAGCGGTGTTCGCGCACCGTCTGCCACATGCGGCTCTTGCTGAAGCGCCGCGAAAACACCACCGGCAGGCCGCGCACCAGGGCGGCGCCCAGCGTCACCAGCTGGGCGTTGGCGTGCGTGAGCGACAGGCCGGAATACAGCCGGTCGTCCGGCCTGTAGCCGAAGGCCGAGGCAGCCATCCGCGCGGTGTCGGTGAATTTGCGGTGGCTGTAGACGATGCCCTTGGGGTTGCCGGTGGTGCCCGAGGTGAAGAGGATCTGCATGTCCTCGTCCGCCGGGCGCCGCTGTGCGGCGATGTCGGGCGAGGCGGTGTCCGCCATCAGGCTGTCGTAGGTCACCGCAGATGGCGAAGGCGGCTCGCCCAGCACGGCGATCAGGCGCAGGCTGGGGCAGGTGTAGCGCACCGCCAGCGCACTCGGCAAGGCGGTCGGCTCGGCCACCAGCAGCGCGCAGCGGGTCTTGCTCAGCATGAAGGCCAGGCGCTCGGGCGGCGTGCGGGGGTCGATGGGCACGAGCGTGAGCCCGATGAGGCTGCTGGCGATCAGCAGCTCCACGAATGCCGGGTGGTTGGCCATGAGCAAGGCGGCGCGGTCGCCCGGGCCAAAGCCTTGCCGCGACAGGCCGGTGGCCAGCCGCGTGGCGGCGTCCCACAGTTGCGCATAAGTGCGGTGCTCGGTGCCTTGCGCCAGCGGGGCGGCGTGGTCGATGAAGGTCAGGGCCGGGCTGTCGCCGCGCTCGCGCGCCAGCGCCTCGACCAGATCGGCGATCGTGTGCAGGGTCGCAAGTGCCATCGTCAATCTGCCTTGATGCCCTTTTCGCGGATCAGCTTGCCCCATTGCGCCGACTCCTGGGTGGTCAGCCGTTCCACCTCGCCCGGCGCGGAGCCCTGGGGTTCGACGCCCATGTCACCGAGCCGCTTGCGCAGTTCCGGCTCCTGCAAGGTGGCCTGGATCGCACGGGACATCTGGTCCACCACCGCAGCCGGCACACCGGCAGGGGCCCACACCGCGTTCCAGCCGGTGAGCTCGAAACCGGGCACCGATTCCTTCAGGGTCGGCACCGTCGGCAGCGCGCTGAGCCTGTCGGGCATGGTGACCGCCAGCGCCTTGACCTTGCCGCTGCGCACCAGGGGAACGGCCGAGGTCTGCGTGTCGAACTTCACCTGGATCTGGTTGGCCATGAGGTCGGTGTTGGCCGCCGCGCTCGTGCGGTAGGGCACGTGCAGCAGGTCGATGCCGGCGCGCTGCTTGAGCAGTTCCATGCCCAGGTGGGGTGCGCTGCCATTGCCGAAGGACGCGTAGGTCAGCGCACCCGGGTGGGCGCGGGCGTGCTGGATCATGCCGGCCACGTCGTCGAAGGGCACGGTCGGGCCGGCGATGAGGACATAACCCCCCTTGGAGATCATGCTCACCGGTGCGATGCCCTTCACCGGGTCGTAGGGGAGCTTGGCGTAGATGTGCGGATTCATGGTCATCAACTGGTTGAATCCGAACAGGAAGGTGTAGCCGTCGGGCGCGGCGTTCAGGGCTTTGTCGGCGCCCAGGATGCCGGAGGCGCCGGGGACGGGCTCGACCACGATGGGCTGACCCAGGCGCTGCCCCAGCCGGTCCCCGATCAAGCGGGCCATGACGTCCGGGCCGGTGCCTGCGCCCGCGGGCACGATCAGCCGGATGGGCTTGTTGGGCCAGGCGGTTTGCGCCAGCAGCGCCGGGGCCATCGCCATGCCGGTCAGAAGGGCCATCACATGGCGGCGGTGGAAGGAAATTCGTTTCATGTCATGTCTCCTGTTGAGGTTGTTCAAGCTCGTCCGTGGGGCCCTGCACCGAGAAGGGTGACGCACGCGACGGCCTCCTCGTTCTCGATGAAGCCGCCGCCGTTCTCGGCGAGGGCCACCCGGGCGCCGGGCACCTGCCGCGGGCCGGCCCGGCCGCGCAGCTGCTGGGTCAGTTCGCCGATCTGCATCAGGCCGGTGGCGCCGATGGGGTGGCCTTTGGATTCGAGCCCCCCCGACACGTTGACGGGGAGCGAGCCCCCGAGCGCGGTGGCGCCGGATTCGGCGAAGCGCCCGCCCTCGCCGGGGGCGCAGAAGCCCAGCGCTTCCGTCTGCAGAATTTCACCGAAGGCGGTGGCGTCGTGCACCTCCGCCAGGTCAACGTCTTCAGGGCCGATGCCCGCGTGCTCGTAAGCGGCGCGGGCCGCGCGGTGCGTGATGGCCAGCTCCGCATCATCGTCGCGGCGAGGCAGGCTGCTGACCAGCTCGCAGGCCAGCACGGCCACCGGGGCCGCGTCGGACAGGCGCTGGAGCCCGGCGGCATTGCAGACCAGCACGGCGGCCGCCCCGTCCCCGATGGGGGCGCACATGGGCAGCGTCAGCGGATAGGCAATGGCGCGAGCGGCCAGCACCTCGTCCACGGACAGCGCATGGCGGTATTGAGCGAGCGGGTTGTGCACCGAGTGCGCGTGGTTCTTGGACGCCACGACGGCCAGCTGCCGTTGCGTGAGGCCATGGCGCTGCATGTGGTTCGCGGCCAGCGCCGCGTAGATGTCCATGAAGATGCTTCGCGCCGACGAAGCACCCTCCGCTGCAGGGACGCCGGCGGCCTGGTTCAGGCGCGCCAGGTAAGCCAGCAGCTCGTTTTCCCGGGTGACGTCGAACCCGCCGCCGAAGATCTCGAACGACTTGGCGCGGTCGGCATCGAACAGCTTTTCCGCACCGACGGCGAGCGCCACGTCGGCGCTGCCCGATCGCACGCTCTGGCAGGCCAGCCAGAAGGCGGTCGAGGCACTGGCGCAGGCGTTCTCGACGTTGACGATCGGCACGCCCACGATGCCCAGGTCGCGCAGAACGACCTGCCCCGCCACCATGTGCTGCCCCTGAAGGTAGGAAGCGGCCACGTTGGAAAAGTAGGCCATGTCCACCTGCTTCGCGGTGGCACCGGCATCGGCCAGCGCGGCGCGCACGGCGGTGGCGGTGAGCTGGTGCAGGGGGATGTCGGCAAACTTGCCCGTGGGCGTCATGCCGACGCCGACGACGTAGACCGCGCTGCTCATGCCGTGCCTCCCGCACCGGCCGCGACGATGGTGTTCGCCAGCACGCCGATGTGCTCGGCCTCCAGCTCGATCTTGTCACCGGGCTGCAGCAAGCGCCCGGTCTCCACACCGCAGCCGCGCGCGAAGGTACCCGACGCAAACACCTCACCCGCGTGCAAGGTGCAGGACCGGCTGGCGTAGGCGATCAGGTCCTCGAAGCCGATCTCCATGCTGGCCGTGCTGTCCTCGGTCTGTGTCTCGCCGTTGAGCCGCGAGGTCACGCGCAGCTGGTACAGGTCCGGCAGCTCGTCCAGCGTGGCGATGCACGGGCCCAGCGCGTAGGCGCCGTCGAAGTCCTTGCTCTTGCCCGCGGGCTGGCCTTCCGCCGCCTGCACGTCGCGGGCGGTGAAGTCGTTGAACAGGGTCACGCCCAGAATGAAGTCCCGGGCCCGGTCTTTGGGGATGTCTCTGCCCGTGCGGCCCAGGACGACGGCCAGCTCCAGTTCGTAGTCGAGCTTCTGGGCAAAGGCGGGCCACTCGATGGCCTGGCCCGGCCCGGCGAGGTTCAGCGGGTTGGCGGTGTAGAAGCGCGGCACCGTGAACCAGTTGGGCGGCAGGTCCATCTCACCGGCCTTGCGCGCCGCTTCCAGGGCCGCCGCCGGGTCCGGGCTGGCCTGGGCGCGTTGGCGTGCGCGCATTTCCAGGAAGAACTTCGGGTGTGCGGTCATCGTGCCCCAATCCCGCATCAGCGGCGGTCGCTCCAAAGGGGTCAGCAAGGTGCAGCCGCCCGGCGGGACCTCGTGGGCGCCACCGGGCCGGTGGGCCTCTGCAGCGCGGCGCGCGAGCGCGAGCGCTTCTTCGCCGCCGGCAATCAGGGCCGCCATGGAGGCGAAGCGCGCGTCACCCGCGTGCCGGGAGGTGAGACACAGGACGGCGCCATCGGGTTGAAGAGCGCCCAGGCGGGGTGCCTGCGCGGGCGCCGATCGGTAGGTGACGAGTTTCATGCGGCCGCCCCGTGATCGGAAAGAAACGCCACGGCCCGGGCGGGCGCGGCGCTGGTCCGCGCCAGCTTGATCGGAAAGAAGCCGACATGGAAGCCGCTCACGGGCAGCGCGCCGAGGTTGCAGAGCTGCTGGACGATGAAGGCCTCGCACTCCGTGATGGCCTTGTGCGCGTCCCAGAGGTAGCGGCGGTCGCCGGTGCGGCGGAAGTCCGCCGCCATCGTCGCAAACGGCCGGTCCCAGCCGACCGCATCGGTGCCCAGCACCTTGGCGCCACGCTCCGTGAGAAAGAGCGTGCTTTCGCGCGTCATGCCGGGGTACTGGAAGAAGCCCGACTCCCCGATCCGGAAGCGTTCCTGCCCGGTGCGCAGCAACACGGCGTGGCCCGCGATGTCGCTCACGCCGGCGGCGTCCATGGCCGCTTGCAGCATCTCGGGGGTGATCGCACCGCAAGGCGCCACCATGGCGCGCAGGTCGAGCACGACGCCCGGGCAGTACAGCTCGTCCAGTTCGATCTGGTCGATGGTGCGCGCCGGTTGGCCCGCGCAGCGGGAGCCGCTGTGCATCGGCGCGTCCACGTGCGTGCCGCAGTGCGACGACATGTCGGTCAGGATCTCCGACCCCCAGCCCTCGCCGTCGGGCAGGTCTTCGTGGGTGCAGCCGAAAAACTCGCAGAAGCGGTCCTTGCCTTCGGCTTCGTCGGGGCGCTGGTAGTCGATCCTGGGCGCGACAACGCCGGCCGCTGCGCTCAGCGCGGGCGGCAGAAGGTCTCGGTCCTGAGGGTCAAGGAGGGTGCTGAGGTCGATGAGTTTCATGTTTATACGTCCGTGTAACTTAATCTTATACGGTCGTATGATTTTTTGTCAACAGGCAGAATGCCCCCATCGAATGGAGCGCTCCTCGGCGGGCGCGGGAGATGACATGGTCACGAAGAAGGCGGGTCCGGCGGTCAGACGCAAGCGGACGGAAGAAGCGGGCAAAGCCGAGCGCCCGAACACGCAAGAGCTGATCCTGGATGCGGCCGAGCAACGGTTCGCGGCCCAGGGCTACGAAGGCACGAGCATTCGCCAGATCGCCGAAGCGGCCGAGGTCAACCTCGGCATGTTTCACTACTACTGGGGTTCCAAGCAGGCGCTCTGCCGGGCCGTGCTGGAGCGCCGCCTCGGGCCCATCATGGCGGAGCGGGTGGCCCGGCTGTCGTCGGCGGTGGAGACGCGCGCGCCCATCGAGGAGCTGCTGTTGGCAGCCATGGAGCCTTCGTTGATGGTGACGGGCGCCAGCCCCGAGCAGCGCGACGCCTTCCGCAGCTTCTATGGCCGCATGCTGGCCGACCCGTCGCCGGACGTGCGCGAAGCGCTGGGCGCGATCGTGGACGGGTTCTCGCGCGAGTTCATGAAGGAACTGCACCGGCGCTGCACGCACATCGACGACAAGGAGTTCTACTGGCGCATGGTGTTCGTGTTCGGCGCGTTCTTCTACGCGCACAACGCGCACGACCGCATCCTGACGCTGCTGGGCGCGGAATTCACCGCCCCACCGATCGAAGACGCCGCGCAGTACCTGGTGCGTTTTGTCGTGGGCGGCCTGCAGGCCAAGCCCTTGAGTGAGAAAACCGCGCCGGCCCCGCGCAGGCGCGGCAAACCGGCGGAACGCTGACCTCAGTCCCCGGCCGAGGCCGTGTGCGGGTCGGTCATGGCGGTGCGCCGCGCCACCTCGCGCTTGGCGTACGCCGTGGGCGACAGGCCTGACCAGCGCCGGAACGCGCGCGCGAACACCTTGTCCGACTCGTAGCCCGCGTCCTGCGCCACCTGGGCCAGCGGCAGGTGCCCGGCTTCCAGTTGCTCGGCCGCGAGCGCCATGCGGTGCCCGCCCAGGTAGCCCATGGGCGTGTCGCCCACCAGGGCCTTGAAGCGGTCGCTGAAGCGCGAGCGCGACATGGCGGCTTCGCGCGCCAGGGTCTCCACCGTCCAGCTGCGCGCGGGCTCGCGGTGCATGGCAGCGATGGCGCGGGCGATGGCGGGGTCGGACAGGCCTCGCCACCAGTTCGCCTCGGTCGGGCCCGCGCCGCGCAGCAGGTGGCCGCGCAGGATGTTGATGAGCAGCAACTCGCCCATGCGGCTGGCCGAGAGGCGCCAGCCCGGGCGCTGGTCCAGCGTTTCGGTCACCAGGGTTTCCATCGACGCGGCCAGGATCACGGCGGTGGGCAGTTCGCTCGCGCGCACGTGGATGAGCGGCGGCAACACGCTGAGCACCGAGTGGCGGCAGTAGGCGGAGAACCAGAGCAGCGCGCTGAACATCTCGCAGCCGTCGCCGCCGCCGCCGTGCCGCAGGTCCAGCGGCGCTTCGTCGCGCGCGCCAGGCGTGCGCTGGGTGAGCAACTGGGCGAAGGGCACGGTGGGCGCGTCGGGTGCGGAGCCCATGCGGTGCGCCGCGCCCAGCGGCATCATGACGAGGTCGCCGGGCTCCACGCGCAGCGGCCCGCCGCCGCCGGCCGCTTCCACCCACCAGGGCGCGCCGCGCGCCATGCGGATCATGGCGGCACCGGACACGCCGTTGGAATGCAAGCCCCACGGCGCGGACAGGTGGAACCGGGCCGTCACCGCGCGTTCGGCGCGGCAGATGGCAAGCACTTCGCTGAGGACATCCATGGACGAATCGTACCCATTTCGGGCGTCCGGGCGGTTGAGCGCGCGGGGCCCGCGCTGAACAATGCACGCTTCGACATTGCAGGAGCAGCCCCATGAGCAGTTTGAAAATCGGTATCGCCGGCGGTGGTGTGGGTGGCCTGGCCGCCGCGATCGCGCTTCGCCAACAAGGCCATGACGTCACCGTGTTCGAGCAGGCCAAGGGCTTCTCGCGCGTGGGCGCGGACATCAACCTCACGCCCAACGTGGTGCGCGCCATCGACGGCCTGGGCGCGGGCCCGGCGATCCGCGAGCGCGGTGCGCGCCCGACGTTCCGCATCAGCCGCGACTGGGACACGGGCAAGGAAACCTCGCGCCTGGGCATGAGCGACATCGCCGAGCAGCAGTACGGCGCGCCGCAGGTCACCATCCACCGCGCCGACATCATCCACGCGCTGGCCGAAAAATTCCCGCTGGAGAACATCCAGTTCGACAAGCGCATCGAGACGCTGACCCAGAGCGACGCCGGCGTGAGCGTGCGCTTCTCGGACGGCAGCGAGGCCACGTTCGACGTGGTGGTGGGCGCCGACGGCATCCACTCGCGCGTGCGCACCGCCCTCTTCGGCGAAGAGAGCCCGCGCTTCACCGGCGTGGTGTCGTTCCGCTCGGTGGTGCCCACCGAGCGCGTGAAGAACGTGCCGGAGATCGAGGCCTTCACCAAGTGGTGGGGTCCCAACCCGCAGAGCCAGATCGTCACCTTCCCGCTCAACCAGGGCCAGGAGACCTTCATCTTCGCCACCACCGGGCAGGACAGCTGGACCGAAGAGTCGTGGACCAGCCCGGGCGACGTGAACGAGCTGCGCGGTTTCTACAAGGACTTTCACGCCGACGCCCGCGCGCTGCTCGACGCCTGCGACACCACGCTCAAGAGCGCGCTGTACGAGCGCGAGCCGCTGCCGCAGTGGTCGCAGGGCACGGTGACGCTGCTGGGCGATGCCTGCCACCCCATGCTGCCTTTCATGGCGCAGGGCGCAGGCATGGCGATCGAGGACGCGGTGGTGCTGGGCCGCGCCCTGGCGGGCGTGGGCACGCGGGCGCAGGCCGTCGAGGCGCTGCGCCGCTACGAGAAGACGCGCCAAGAGCGCACGGCCAAGATCCAGATCGGCTCGCGCGGCAACCAGTGGATGAAGGGCCAGGGCAACGCCGACTGGGTCTACGGCTACGACGCCTGGAACGAACCGCTGGCCCAGGCCTGAACTTTCACTTCTTTCACCCGGAGACCACCATGAAAAACCAAAAGCGCACCTTCACCCTGGGCCTGATCGGCCTGGCCCTCGCCTCCGCCCTGCCCTTCGCGGCGGCGCAGACCTTCCCGAGCAAGCCCATCACCATCGTCGTGCCCTTCCCGCCCGGCGGCGGCCCCGACCTGGCCGCGCGCGTGCTGGCCGAAAAGATGGCGCCCAAGCTCGGCCAGCCGGTGGTGGTGGACAACCGCCCCGGCGCCGGTGCGCTGCTGGGTGCCAGCGCCGTGGCCCGCTCGGCCGCCGACGGCCACACGGTGCTGCTCACGCCCAACACCATGGTGATCTCGCCCCACGTGCTGCCCTCGGGCGCCGGTGGTGGCGTGGACGTGCACAAGGACCTGGTGCCGGTGATCTCGCCCGCCACCACGCCGATGGTGCTGGTGGCCAACCCCTCGCTGGGCGCGACCGACCTCAAGAGCGCGCTGGACGCCGCGCGCAAGTCCCCCGGCCTGCCCTACGGCAGCCCGGGCAACGGCTCGCCGATGCACTTCGCCGGCGAGATGCTCAAGAGCGCGGCCAAGGTCGATCTGATGCACGTGCCTTACCGGGGCGTGGGCCCGTCGCTGACCGCCGCGCTCAGCGGCGAGGTCAAGCTGCTGTTCACCGGCCTGGGTGGTGCGGTGCCGCACATCAAGTCCGGCAAGCTGGTGCCGCTGGCGCTGACGGAGAAGAAGCGCTCGCCGTTGCTGCCCGACGTGCCCACCGCCACCGAGCAGGGCGTGAGCGGGGTCGAGGTGAACGCCTGGTACGGCGTGTTCGCGCCGGCCGGCACGCCCGCGCCCGTGGTCGCGCGCCTGAACCAGGCCTTCAACGAAGCGCTGCAGCTGCCCGACGTGCGCGAGAAGCTCGCCGGCGCCGGCCTGGATGTGCTGGGCGGCACACCGCAGGTGCTGGCCGACTTCATGAAGGCGGACAACGAGCGCTACGGCCGCCTGGCCAAGGAACTCAACATCAAGGCCGACTGAGGCCGGCGGCATGGCACGGCGACCGAACTTCCTGCTGTTCATCACCGACCAGCACCGTGCCGACCACCTCGGCTGCTACGGCAATGCCGAAGTGCGCACGCCGCACATCGATGCGCTGGCCGCGCAGGGCTGCCGCTTCGACGATTTCCACGTCGCCACGCCCATCTGCCAGCCCAACCGCGCCTCGCTCATGACCGGGCGCCTGCCCAGCGTGCACGGGCTGCAGATGAACGGGCGCGAGCTCTCGCTGGGTGAGCGCACCTTCGTCGAGACCTTGCGCGAAGCGGGCTACCAGACCGCGCTGGTGGGCAAATCGCACCTGCAGAACATCACCACCCTGCCGACGGCCTGGCCCGGCAAGGGCCCGCGCCGCCCGCACGAGGCCCTGCGCCCCTACCCGGGCCGCTACGGCCAGGAGGTGTGGCAGCGCTGGGAAGAAGACCCGGTCTACGAGTTGGAGCTGCCCTACTACGGCTTCGAGCAGGTCGCGCTCACCATCGGCCACGCCGACGAGCAGCACGGCCACTGGCGGCGCTGGCTGCGGCAGCAGACACCCGACGCGGACCGCCTGATCGGCCCCGCCAACGCGATCCCCACGCCCGACCTGCACCTGGCCCGCATCGGCCACGCCTGGCGCACCCGCGTGCCCGAGGCGCTGTACCCCACGGCCTACATCGCCGAGCAGACCTGCCACACGCTGGACCGGATGGCGCGCGAAGCGCAGCCGTTCTTCATCCAGTGTTCGTTCCCCGATCCGCACCACCCCTTCACGCCGCCCGGCCGCTACTGGGACCTGTTCCGGCCCGACGACGTGTCGCTGCCGGCGTCGTTCCATGCCGAGCTGACCGACCCGCCACCGCCGGTGCACTGGCTGCGCGAGCAGCGCCGCAACAACCCGGCGTTCCGCCCCGGCTACGGCAGCTTCGCCTGTTCCGAACAGGAAGCGCGCGAGGCCATCGCGCTGAACCATGGCAGCCTGGCCAACATCGACGACCACATCGGGCTCGTGATGGCGCGGCTGCGCGCGCTGGGCCTGGACGAGGACACGGTGGTGATGTTCACCAGCGACCATGGCGACCTGCTGGGCGAGCGCGGCCTGATGTTCAAGGGCGGCCTGCACTACCCCGCGCTCACCCGCGTGCCCTTCATCTGGCGCGACGGCGCGCAGGCGCCGGCCACCGCGGCCACGGCCGCGCTGACACAGACCATCGACATCGCGGCCACCGTGCTGGAGCGCGCCGGCCTGGAGCCCACCAACGGCATGCAGGGCGCGTCCCTGCTGCCCGTGGTGGCGGGCCAGGCGGGCGCGGTGCGCGACGCACTGTTGATCGAGGAAGAAAGCCAGCGCAGCGATTTCGGCATGGACCGCCGCGTGCGCATGCGCACCCTGCGCAACCACGCACACCGCCTCACGGTGTACGACGGCCAGCCCTGGGGCGAGCTCTACGACCTGCGGCAGGACCCGCTGGAGTTGCGCAACCTGTGGGCCGATACGGCCTCGCTGCCCTTGCGGCGCGAGCTCATGGAGCAACTGGCGCGCACCATGCTGTCGGCGGCGGACAGCAGCCCGTACCCGGGCGCTGCCGCCTGAAGGCTTACGCCAGGGTGCGCAGCCAGGCGGCGCATTCCTGCGAGGCCTGCACCGGCCAGTGCACGGTGATGGTGGTGTCGCCGCGCCGCACTTCCACGCGGATCTCCTGACCCGAACCGCCCCACAGGCGCGCCCAGAAGCCCCGGGCCCGCGTGGCGGGCGCAGCGGGCGCAGGAATGGCCGGTACCGCCGGCGCGGTGATCGGCTGAGCCGGCGCGGGCGCCTCGGCGACCGGTGGCACCGGTGCCGCGACCTCCACCCCCTCCACCGCAGTCGGGCCGGCCAGGCGCGCCGCCGCGTTGACCCCGAACTCGTCCCACATGCGGTCGGCCTTGGTCTTCATCACGCCCAGGCCGAAGGTGCCCATGCGGCCCAGCACGTCCACCTTGACCTTCATGCGCAGCTCGGTGCCGCCGCCCTCGCGCGCCTGCAGCCACATCTCGCTGCTCTGCTTGAGCGAGCTGGCCACCGAGGCGTCTTCGCCCGTGCCCTCGGCGCGCAGGTAGCACGGTTCGTCGCGCTCGACGATGCGCGTCTTGAGCTTGAAGCGGGCGCTGATGAAGGCGATCTTCACCTTCATCACGGCCACGTACTCGTCTTCGCTCACGACCTCGATGGATTCCATGCCGGGCACGCAGGCCCCCATGGCGTTCGGGTCGAGCAACAGGGCCCAGACGCTCGCCGGCGGCGCGTCCAGCAACAGGGTTTTTTCAATTTCCACGCATCTTCTCCGCAGCGGTCAGGATGGATTCAACGATCTGGGTGTAGCCGGTGCAGCGGCAGAGGTTGCCGTTGAGACCGTGGCGCACCTCGTCTTCGCTGGGCGACGGGTTGGCCGCCAGCATCGCGCACGAGGTCATGAGAAAGCCCGGCGTGCAGTAGCCGCACTGCAGGCCGCCGCATTGCATGAAGCTTTCCTGCAAGGGGTGCAGGGTGTCGCCCTGCGACAGGCCTTCCACCGTGGTGACGCTGCGGCCGTTGTGTTGCACGGCCAGGCTCAGGCAGGACTTGACGACCTGGCCGTCCACCAGCACCGAGCAGGCGCCGCAGATGCCGGTTTCGCAGCCGCGCTTGGTGCCGGTGAGGTGCAGGTCGTCGCGCAGGAAGTCGGACAGCAGGCGCCGCGCGGGCACGGTGCTCTGCACGGCCTCGCCGTTGACGGTCAGGTTGATGGGGTGTTGGCTCATGGCTTACTCCTGGGGCAGGCCGAAGAGGCCCGCGATGTTGCGCCGCGCGACCACGCGCACCATGTCGCGCCGGAAGTCGGCGTCGCCGCGGGCGTCGGACACGGGTTCGATGTCGGCGGCGACGATGTCGGCGGCTTCGGCCGCCACCTCGGCAGTCACGGTCTTGCCGACCAGCCAGGCCTCGGCACGCGGCAGGCGCAGGGGGATGGGGGTGGACGCACCGACCGCGATGCGCGCTTCGGTGCACACCGCGCCCTGGCGCCGCGCCACGAAGGCCACGCTGACCAGCGGCCGGTGCTCGGCCGCGGTGCGCAGGAAGCGCGCGTACTGGCCACTCGCATCGGCCGGCATGGCGGGCACGCGGATCTCGACCAGCAGCTCGTCGGGTTCGAGCGCGGTGGTGTAGTAGTCCACCAGGAACTCGGTGAGGGGCAGCAGGCGCTCGCCGCGCGCGCTGGCGAGCACCACCTGTGCGTCCAGGGCCATCAGGCAACCCGGCGGGTCGGTCGACGGGTCGGCGTAACAGAGGTTGCCGCCGATGGTGCCCTGGTTGCGCACCTGCGGGTTGGCCACGCGCGAGGCCATGCTGGCAAGCATGGGCCAGCGCTCGCGCACCAGGGGCGAGGCGGCCACGTCGGCGTGCAGCGTGAGCGCGCCGATGCGCAGGCCGCCGCGCTCGTCGAGCGCGATGCCGCGCAGCGCCGTCAAGCGGCCCAGCGACACCAGGTGCGACGGCGTGAGCATGCGCTGGCGCATGCCGAGCATGAGCGCGGTGCCGCCGGCGATCACGCGGCATTCGTCGCCCAGGTCGGCCAGCATGCTGCTGGCCTCGGCCACGCTGGTGGGTTCGAGGAAATCGAAGTCAAGCATGGGCCGTCTCCTTCAGGGCGCGCAGCGCGGCCAGCACTTTCTGCGGCGTGATGGGCAGGTCGGTGATGCGCACGCCCACCGCGTCGTACACCGCGTTGGCGATCGCCGGTGCGCCGGGCAGGATGGCGGTCTCGCTCGCGCCTTTGGCGCCGTGCGGCCCGTTGGGTTCGTGGGATTCGACCAGCCCGCCGCGCAGCATGGGCACGGCGTCGGCGGTGGGCATGTTGTAGTCGGCGAAGTTGCCGTTCATGAGGCGGCCGCCCTCCAGCTGCAGGTGTTCGTAGAGCGTCCAGCCCATGGCCTGCACGGTCGCGCCGTTGGTCTGGCCGTGGATCGCCAGCGGGTTGAGCGCCTTGCCGCAGTCGTCGCTGACGTAGCTGTCGATCACCGTGACCTGCCCGGTCTGCGTGTCCACCTCCACCTCGACCGCCTGCGCGGCGAACGAGTAGGCGGGCGCGATGTTGCCGTAGACCTGGTCGTCGTGCATCTGGGTCTTGGCGTCCCAGCTGCCCATGACCTGGATGCCCTCGCCGCCGTGGCGCCAGATGTGCTGGCGCGCCACCTCGGCCAGCGTGCGCCGCTGCCCGGGTTGCTGGCGCACGCGGATGTGGCCCTCGGCGAGTTCGAGCTGGTCGGCCGGCGCATCGAGCATCTGCGCCGCCATGGCCAGGAGCTTGTCGCGCGCGGCGTTGGCGGCCACGATGGCGGCGTTGCCCGCGGCCATGGTCACGCGCGAGGCCAGGGTGCCGATGCAGAAGGGCGCGGTGTCGGTGTCGGGTGCGATCACGTGCACGTGGGCCAGCGGCAGGCAGAGTTCGTGCGCCACGATCTGGCTCAGCATGGTCATGGCGCCCTGCCCCATGTCGCCTTCGCTGGAATGCACCACCACGCGGCCGTCTTCGTTGACCTTGATCACCACGGTGGAGCCGTCCCAGTTGCCGATGGTGCGGTTGCCGCTCACGTGCATGGCCGCGGCCATGCCCACGCCGCGCCGGCGGCTGCCCGTGCCCGGTGCGCGCGTGCGCTTCTCGCGCCAGCCGATGGCCTCGGTGCACTGGGCGATGCATTCCAGCAAACCGGTGCTGCCGATCTGCCAGCCGTGGATCGAGGTCTCGCCGCGCCCGATGGCGTTGCGCCGGTGGATCTCCACCGGGTCCAGCCCGAGCTGCTCGGCCATGGTGTGGATGTGGCTGTTGAGGGCGAACAGCATCTGCGTGCCGCCGAAGCCGCGGAACGCGCCGTGCGGTGGCGTGTGCGTGTAGGCCATGGTGGCGTGCGAGCGCACGTGCTGCAGGCGGTGCATGTTGTCGCTGCGCATGGCGCTGACGTGCATGACCTCGGGCGAGAGGCCGCAGTAGGCGCCGCAGTCGGCGACGATGTGCACGTCCTTGGCGACGATCAGGCCCTCGCGCGTCATGCCCAGCTTGAGCGTGATGCGCTCGGGCACGCTGGAGCACGCGGCCTGGAAGTCCTCCAGCCGGTTGTTGACGAGGCGCACCGCGCGCCCGGTTCTGAGGGCCAGCAGGCCGGCCACCAGTTGGTTGTCGTCTTCGACGATCTTGCCGCCGAAGCCCCCGCCCACCGTGGCCGCCACCACCCGCACGCGCGAGACCGGCAGCTCCAGGGCCGCGGCCAGGCGCGCGCGCGCCAGAAAGACCGACTGCGTCGAGGTCCAGACCTGCAGGCGCCCGTCCGGGTCGAGTGCGGCCACGCTGGCCATGGGTTCGAGGTAGCCCGGGTACTGCGCGTGCGTGGTGTAGGTGGCCTCGTGGATCAGGTCCGCCTGCGCAAAGCCCGCTTCGACGCTGCCGCGCTCGAAGCGGATTTCGTGCGCCACGTTGCCGCGCCCGGGGTGCACGCCGGGGGCACCTTCGGCGAGCGCGTCTTCGGGGGTCAGGAGCGCGGGCAGTTCTTCGTACTCGATGCGGATCAGGTCCAGCGCATCGCGCGCGATCTCTTCGGTGGTGGGGGCCACGGCCCCCACCTCTTCGCCCGCGAAGCGCACCACCCCGTCGGCCAGGATGCGGCGCTCCTTCTGGTGCACGCCCCACATCGTGCGAGGCGCATCGGCCCCGGTAAGCACCGCCTTGACGCCGGGCAAGGCCAGCGCCGCCGAGGTGTCCACGCTGACGATGCGCGCATGGGGGTAAGGGCTGCGCAGGATCTTGCCGTGCAGCATGCCGGCGACCTTGATGTCGCCGGCGTACACCGCGCGGCCCAGCACCTTGGCGCGGGCGTTGACCTGCGGCGTGTCGCGGCCCAGGGTGGATTCGCTCGCTGCTGCGCTCATGGTCAGTCGGCCTGGATGTTCAGCTCTTTGATGAGCTTGGACAGCCGCGCGTAGTCGTCGGCGTTGATCTTGGCCAGCGCCTCGGGCTTGCCGCCCACCGGGCGCGAGCCGAAGGTCGCCATCTTCTCGATGACATCGGGCATGCGCAGGATCTCGTTCATGTGCTCGTTGAGCAGCTTGACGATCGCTGGCGGCGTGCCCTTGGGCGCGAAGATGCCGTTCCAGGCGCCGAGCTTCACGTCCTTGTAGCCCTGCTCGGCCACGGTGGTGAGGTTCGGCACCAGGGGGCTGCGCTCGCCGTCGGTGAGCGCCACCGCCACCAGCTTGCCGGTCTTGAGGTGCGCTTCCACGGCACCCAGCGTGGGGTAGCCCATGGTGACCCGGCCCGCGAGCATGTCGGGGATCATCGGGCCGACGCCGCGGAACGGCACGTGCTGCACCTGGATGCCGGCGGCGCGGTTCAGCCACTCGGCCACGATGTGCATCGGCGAGCCCGCGCCCGGGCTGGCGTAGGTGAGCTGCTTGCCGGCCTTGGCCTGGGCCACGAGGTCGGCCACGGTCTTGATGCCGCTGTCCGGGTGCGTCACCAGCAGCACCGACTGCATCGCCGTCAGCACCACCGGCTCGAAGCCGTTGAGCACGTCGTAGCTGGCGTTGGGCGCGAGCTTGAGCACCATGGGCGCGGTGGTGAAGGGGTTGGGCGTGAACAGCAGCGTGTAGCCATCGGGCTTGGCGCGCGAGACGTAGGTGTTGCCCAGCGTGCCGCCCGCACCCGGCTTGTTCTCCACGATCACGGTCTGCTTGAGGCGCTGCGACAGCTTGTCGGCAAACAGCCGCGCCGTGGCGTCGGAATCGCCACCGGGGGGATAGGCGACCACCAGGCTGATGGTTTTTTCCGGGTAGGCCTGGGCGGCCGCGCCACCCGCCAGCAAGGCCGTGGCCGCCATGGCCAGACCCATCCACTGTCGACGATCCATTTTCATCATGCGCTCCTGTGAAGGCGATTCATGCGGTTGTGGGGTGCGGGTGCCGGCTTTTTGCGCGCTGGCCACCGGTTTCATATCGGAAACGCAGGTTCACAACAGAAACGAGACCATCGTAGGCTTTCGTCGTTGACTGATCAACGATGATTTCCCGATTTATGACAATTTGTTGCAATTTTGTTGATCGATCAACGATCGATCAGCGGTGTGCCCTGTGGCTTCCCTGAGAATGGCCCCATGTCCCCACACCAGCCCCTGCCGCCCGAGACCGGCACCGACGACACCGCCAACCCCTGGACCGATCTGGCGCCCGATGGCGCAGGCCTGGCGGTGCACGATTTCCTGACCACCATGTTCAGCCACACCAGCAACGGGCTGCGGCGCGCGATCACCCTGCCCTACGCGGACCGCTTCGAGCTCACGGTGTCGGAATGGCGCATCCTCTCGGTGCTGGCGCACGCGGGTTCACTGCCATTTGCGGAACTGGTGGAACTGGCGGCCGCCGACAAGGCGCAGGTCAGCCGCGCGCTGCGGCTGCTGGGCGATCGGGGGCTGGTGGAGATGCAGACGCCGGGCCCGCGGGGGCGCAAGGGCCTGATCTGCCGGATGACCGAGGCGGGTGAGGCGCTGTACGGGGAAATCATGCCGCTGGCGCGGCGCAGCCAGGCGCAGATGATCCTCACGCTCAGCCGCGACGAGCGCCGTGTGCTGTACACGGTGCTCGGCAAGCTGCGGCGGCAGTGCGGGGCTGCCGCCGACGACGGCTCGATCGACGCTTAGATGTCCAGGACGAGCCGGTCGCTCTTGCAACCGGAGACGCAGACCATCATGGCCTTGTTGGCCGCGCGCTCGGCGTCGGTCAGCACCATGTCGCGGTGGTCGGGGATGCCTTCGAGCACCTTGGTTTCGCACGAACCGCAGATGCCCTCTTCGCAGCTGAAGGGCACGTCGGCGTTGATCTCGATCAGGCGCTTGTGCAGCGTGGTGTCGGGCGTGACCTCGAACATCTGGCCGCTGCGGCGCAGCTCGACGGTGAAGCTGGTCTTGGCGTCGTCCGCCGCCGCCACCTCGACCGCCGCGAAGCGCTCGATGTGCGCCTGGGTGTGGCCCAGCGCGGCGCAGGTCTTCTCGAAGTTGTCCAGCATCACGGCCGGACCGCAGGCGTAGTAGTGCTCGCTGGCCGAAGGCGCGCGACGGCCCAGCAGGGCCGGGAGGTCGGGCGGGCCGCCCTTCTCGTCGTCGAAGTGCCAGGTCACGGGCACGCCCAGGGCCTCGATCTCGGCGACGAAGGCCGCGCTCTTGCGCGAGCGGGCGAAGTACAGGAACTCGAAGCTGCGGCCCAGGTCCTTCAGGCGGCGCGCCATGCACAGCACGGGCGTGACGCCGATGCCGCCGGCCACCAGCACGGTGTGCGAAGCCTCTTCGTGCAGGCCGAAGTGGTTGCGCGGCGCGCTGATGGTGATGCGCATGCCCACGCGCAGTTGCTCGTGCACGCAGCGCGAGCCGCCCCGGCTGGCGCGGTCCTTGAGCACGCCGACCACGTAGCGGTGGCGCTCCTGGCTGGGGTTGCACAGCGAGTAGCTGCGCACCATGCCGTTGGGCAGGTGCAGGTCGATGTGGGAGCCGGCCTCGAACGCGGGGAACACGACGTCGGGGGCCGGACGCAGGTCCACGCTGATGATGTCGTCGGCTTCGTGACGCAGCGTGTGGACCCAGGCTTGCAGGGTGGTGGCGTTGTTGCTCATCCCGCGATTCTCACACGGGCTTGTCGAGCTGGGCCTTGGCCAGGTTTCTGAGGTGGCGGCGCAGGCGCACGATGCCCATGTCGTGGGCGTACAGGTGCTCGCGCTTGTTGGCGTCGGGCTCCATGTTTTCCACCGCCACGCGGTCCTGCTCCAGCACGTTCCAGTGGCGCTCTTCCAGGCGGTTCTTGTACAGGAAGCGCCAGGTGTCGCGCTGCCAGCCGGTCACGCGGCGGCAGCGCCAGTGGAACACGCCGGAGGTGCGGCTGCTGATCGGGGTGTAGCTGCCGATGATGGTGAAGTTGCCGCCGGGGCCGCCGGTCTTGGGGTACGGGATCTCCAGGCGCATCACGTGGATGCCCAGGTCCATCCACTCGGTCCAGTCGAAGTTGACGCCGCGCTGGCCCTTCTTCTCGAAACAGAAGCCGTTGGGGATGTCGCGGATCTGGAACTCGGCCTGGCTGTCGCCTTCGCTCATGGTGTGCGACTGCTTGTGCAGGTACACGCCGTGCATGGGGTCCATGACGTTGTCGATCACGTAGCGGTAGTCGCCGCCCCACTCGGTGTAGCAGAGGAAGTTCGACCACTCGGGCGAGGTCAGTTCCTCGGGCAGCTGCAGCGGCGGCGCCTGGTCCAGGATGGGGTTGCTCGCGTTGTAGAGAAAGATCGCGCCGGCCGCTTCGGCGGCGTGGAACATGCGCGCGGGGCGCGAGCCTTCGAGCTTGCAGCCGGGGCTGCCGGGCACGCGGGTGACGGTGCCGTCGCAGCGCACCTCGACACCGTGGTACGGGCAGGCCAGGCGGTCGCCCAGGTTCACCCCCAGCGAGAGCGGCGCGCCGCGGTGCGGGCAGTGGTCTTCCAGCGCGTGGACCTGGCCGGCCTGGTCGCGCCAGAGCGCGATCTTGTAGCCCAGGCGGCGGATCGAGATCGGGTCGTTCTTCACGAAGCTGGACGGGCAGACCGGGAACCACAGGTCTTTGAGGCCGACTTCGAGGACGGCGTCGACCGGGTCGAGCTGAACGTTGATGACAGAGGTATCCATGGACGTGTCTCCTGGCGATGGGCTGGGTTCGGGCGGCGCGCGGTCAGGCGCCGAGGCGGGCCATTTCCTGCTGGAAGGACGGCTCGGTCCAGCGCTGGCCGTTGGGGCCGGAGGGGCCCGCATCGTTGAGGTAGTTCACCACGCCGGCGAGGTCGTGGATGCCCTGGGCGTAGGCGCGTTCGATCGAATCGCCCAGCAGGCCCTCATACGAGGTCGGCGGTGCGGTGCGCGTCTGGTGGGTTTCGTTGTACAGATCGGGGGTTCGCATGTCATGTCTCCTTCGGTGTCATTCCGTGGGCGGCTTGGGCTTGTCGGTCATGAATTTGCCGCTGGGCGCGGCGGCGTTCACCTGGCGGCGGGTGTTGCCGTCGATGCCACCCTTGATGGCCCATTCGGCGAACACCGTCGGGCCGGGCGTGAATTCGCGCGGTTGCCAGTCGGCGGTGAGTTCGTCCTCGTCGGTGTAGTACTCCACCAGCGCGCCGGCCGGGCTCTCGAAGTACCAGAACATGGCCGACGAAATCGGGTGGCGGCCCGGGCCGAGCTCGGTGCTCCAGCCGCTGCGCGACATGTGCATGCCGCCGCCGACCACCTCGTGCAGGTCGCGCACGGAAAAGGCCACGTGGTTCAGGCCCCGGCGCGGCTCGGGCGGTTGCAGCAGGAACAGGTCGTGGTGCCCGCCTTCGGCCGCGCAGCGCAGGAACAGGCCGCGCTCGGGGTACAGGTCGGAGACGACGAAGTCCAGGTTGTCGATGTAGAAGGCGCCGGTGGCCTTGAGGTCGGTCACGAAGAACACCACGTGGCCCACCTCGACCGGCGTGGCGCGGTCGTAGGCCGGGCTGCGCTGGTTGCGGCGCGGGCGGTCGCTCCAGGTGTTGACGAGCGCGCTCTCGATCTTCACTTCGCGCTTTTTCGTGAGCTGCAGGCGCACCGCCAGGCCGTTGGGGTCGGTGCAGCCGAAGCGGCCGTCGGCGTCCACGAAGCCGGGCTGGCTCTGCAGGCGGCTGCGGTAGAGCGCCAGGCTCTCGGCCGTGTCCACGCCCCAGACCACCTCGCGCAGCGTCGGGTCCGGCTCCACGCCGGCCGGCAGGCCGGGCTTGTCGGAATGCGCGACGACCACGCGGCAGCCGTTGAGCGACTCGAACACCAGTTCCTGGGGCGACTCCTGCACCAGCGACAGACCCCAGTCCAGGAAGAACTGGCGGCAGCGCGGCAGGTCGGCGGCTCCGTAGGTGATTTGATCGATGCCCAATACGCTCATCTGCAATCCTTGAAGTGCCTGGGCGCTGCGGGCGCCCAATGTTTCTTTAGTAAACCCGTGTTTCTTACTTGAAACGACCTGAATTCTACCGGCAAACCTCCTGCGAGGGAAGTGGCATGCAGAGTAATTTGGTCGGCTATGTGGCCGGGGGTGCCCGGCCAGAGAACCCGGCCGCAGGGCCGCCTCAGGCGCCCGCTTGCCAGCCGCCGTCGGTGGACAGGGCTTCGGGCCGGTGCACGGGCATCAGCCAGCCGTGGCGGGGGCTGGTCTGGGCCGAGATGTCGATGCGCGGCGCGTGCGTGTCCACACCGCCAAAAATGGTGGCAAACGAAGCGTCGGCCGCATCGCGGCCGGTGCCGATGCGCAGGAAACCCATGGGGATCGCGGTGCCCGAAGGATCGAAGATGTACCAGCGGTGGCCCACATAGGCCTCCACATAGGCATGGAAGTCGGTCGGGCCCAGGGCGGGGTCGGCGCCGAAGTCGATCGCGGTGGTGAAGCGCGCGGGAATGTTGAGCGCGCGGCACATCGTGATCATGAGGTGCGCGAAATCGCGGCACACGCCTTTGCGGTCGTTCATCGTGTCCAGGGCCGAGGTCATGGAGTTGCTGGTGTTCGACTCGAACGTCACTTGGCTCTGCACCCATTGCTGGATCGCCTGCACGCGGCGGTAGCCCTGCGGCATCTGGCCGAACAGCTGGTTGGCCATGGCGGTGACGCAGTCGGACTGGCAGTAGCGGCTGGGGTAGATGTAGGCCAGTGCTTCGGGTGGCAGTTGGGCCACCGGCGTTTCGAACACGCTGTCGGGTGGCGCCACGTGGTGCTCGATGTCCACCGTGGCACGGTAGCGCACCGACAGCGGACCCGGGCCGGCGCTCAGGCGCAGCGTGCGCGTGCGCGTGGCCGCGTCGGTGTGCATCAGCAGGGGAACGGGCTGGCTGACCTGCAGCTGCTCCCAGCTCACGGTCTGCTGCGGCGAATGCGCGGCCTGCACGTTGAAGATGAAATCAGCACCGGGAGGGTGGATCTCGTACTGCAGATCGATGGCGAGGTGAATGCGAACCATGGGGATCACCGTGTGGGGAGAAGTGGACCCGCCTCGCGGCGGGCAGCAGCGCGTGGGTGCGCTGTGTGATCGGTGAGCGCCAGACAACCGTTGGGCCATCTTACGCGCGCCCCCGGTTGGCCGTCGGTGCGCTGCCCCACCAAACCCGATGGGCTTAAGCTCAAGCCATGCGCTCGCTGCTCTCGACCTTTTCCCTGCAAGAGTTGCGCCACCACCCCTGGCGCAACGCCTCAGCCGTGGTGGCGGTCATGCTGGGCGTGGCGCTGGCGTTCGCGGTGCACCTGATCAATGCCTCGGCGCTGGCCGAGTTCTCCAGCGCGGTGAGCTCGG
This sequence comes from Hydrogenophaga sp. GW456-12-10-14-TSB4, assembly GCF_059424305.1. NCBI lineage: Bacteria > Pseudomonadati > Pseudomonadota > Betaproteobacteria > Burkholderiales > Comamonadaceae > Hydrogenophaga > Hydrogenophaga sp. GW456-12-10-14-TSB4. Next base: position 40,761 of record NZ_JBWKZH010000023.1, read on the forward strand.
TCAACGGCCAGCCCGACGTGGAGCTGCGCGCGCGCCAGGGCACGCTGGACGACGCCCTGCTCGCGCGCGTGGCCGCGCAGCCCGGTGTGGCGCTGGCCAGCCCGGTGCTCGAAGGCCCGGTGCAGGTCGTCGCGAGCGACGGCGGGCGGCTGAGCGTGAAGCTGGTGGGCGTGGACGCGCTGGTGGTGGCCGGCCTCTCGCCCGCCTTGATGCCGGTGGCCGACGGCGACGGCGCCACGCGGCGCTTCGACCTCTTCGCGCCCGACGCGGTGTTTCTCAACGCGGCCGCGCAGCAGGCCCTCGCGGGGCAGCCCCGCCTGCCATTGCAGAACGGCGCGGTGCTGCGCGTGGCCGGCCGCGTGAACGCGCCCGGCGCGCCCTTGCTGGTGATGGACGTCGCCGCCGCGCAAGACCTGCTGGACCGCGTGGGCCAGTTGAGCCGCATCGACCTGCGCCTGGCCCCCGGCGCGCGCGCGGCCGAGGTGCTGGCCGCCCTGGCCCTGCCCGCCAACGTGATCGCTCAGCGGCCCGAGCAGTCGGGCGAGCGGGTGAGCAACCTCTCGCGCGCCTACCGCGTCAACCTCACGGTGCTCGCGCTGGTCGCCCTGTTCACCGGCGCCTTCCTGGTGTTCTCGGTGCTCTCGCTCTCGGTGGCGCGGCGCCAGCCGCAGTTCGCGCTGCTGGGCGTGCTGGGCCTGTCCAGCCGCGAGCGGCTGCGCCTGGTGCTGGCCGAATCGGCCCTGCTCGGCCTGCTGGGCAGCGCGCTCGGCATCGCGCTGGGCACGGCGCTGGCCGCGCTCGCACTGCGCCTGCTCGGCGGCGACCTGGGCGGCGGTTACTTCTCGGGCGTGACACCGCCGCTGCTGTGGAGCCCGCTGGCGGCCGGTGTCTACCTGCTGCTGGGCGTGGTGGCCGCGCTGGTGGGCGGCTGGTGGCCCGCGCAGGCCACCGCCCGCCTGGCGCCCGCGCTCGCGCTCAAGGGCCTGGGCGCCCCGCTGCGGCCCGGCGCGCGCCGCCACACGCTGGCGCTGGCCCTGGTGCTGCTGGCCGCCGCGATGGCCTGGGCGCCACCGGTGGCGGGCATTCCGCTGGCGGCCTATGTGTCGGTGGGCCTGCTGCTGGTGGGCGGCATCGCGGCGCTGCCGCTGGGCGTGGGCTGGCTGCTGGACCGCATCGCCCCGCGCATCGCGCGCCATGCGCTGCCGGTGCTCGCGGTGGAGCGCGCGCGCCGCCTGCGCGAGACCGCCGCCGTGGCCACCAGCGGCGTGGTCGCGAGCCTGGCGCTGTCGGTCGCGCTCACGGTGATGGTGGCGAGCTTTCGCGACTCGGTCACGCACTGGCTCGACGCCGTGCTGCCCGCCCAGCTGTATGTGCGCAGCGTGGGCAGCGGCGCGGGCGACGGCAGCCACCTGCCGGCGGCGTTCGTGGCCGGCGTGGCCGGCGTCGAGGGCGTGGCCCGCGTGGACACCTTGCGTGCCACGCCGGTGCAGCTTGCGCCCGAGCGCCCCGCCATCGCGCTGCTCACGCGCCCGCTGGAGACCACGCCCGGCGGCACCTTGAGCCTGCCCCTGGTCGGCAACGCCCTGCCCGCCCCCGCCGCACCCGATGGCGCGCGCGTGGTCGCGGTCTACGTGAGCGAGGCCATGGTGGACCTCTACGGCGCCCCGCCCGGCAGCTGGTTGCCGGCGCTGGCGCAGGCCTTTGCCGAGCCGCAGGTGCGCGGCACGCGCTTCTTTGTGGCGGGGGTGTGGCGCGACTACGCGCGCCAGCACGGCAGCGTGGTGATGGACCGCGCCGACTTCGTGCGCCTGACCGGCGACGCGCGCGTGAACGACCTCGCGCTGCACCTGGCCGAAGGGGCCGACGAAAACACCGTGCGCGAACGCATCCGCGCAATCGCCGAGGCACAGGGCGCGGCGGATGCCATCGAGTTCGCCTCGGTCGGTCAGATCCGCGCCAACTCGCTGCGCATCTTCGACCGCAGCTTCGCCGTCACCGTGTGGCTGCAGGCGGTGGCGATCGGCATCGGCCTGTTCGGCGTGGCCGCGAGCTTCAGCGCGCAAGTGCTGGCGCGCCGGCGCGAGTTCGGCCTGCTCGCGCACCTGGGCCTCACGCGGTCGCAGATCCTGGGCGTGGTGGCGCTCGAAGGCCTGGCCTGGACGGTGCTCGGCGCCCTCGCCGGCCTCGCGCTCGGTCTGGCCGTGAGCCTGGTGCTGGTGCACGTGGTCAACCCGCAGAGCTTCCACTGGACCATGGACCTGGTGCTGCCCTGGGCCCGCCTGCTCGCGCTGTGCGCCGCGGTGGTGGTGGCCGGCACGCTCACCGCCTGGCTCGCCGGCCAGGCGGCCGCCAGCCGCGACGCGGTGCGCGCGGTGAAGGAGGACTGGTGATGAACCCGCTGCGCCGCCAACTGCTGATCGCCTCGGGCGCCACCGTGCTCGCCCTGCCCCGTGCGCAGGCGCAGACCCCGCACCGCCCGGGTGAGGCGCTGCGGCCGCGCGCACTGCACTTCCCGCGCGACCACGGCACGCACAACGAGACGCGCACCGAGTGGTGGTACCTCACCGGCCAGGCCAAGGACGCGGCGGGGCGCGACTTCGGCTTCCAGGTGACGTTCTTCCGCAGCCGCGTGGACGGCACACAGGGCCTGCGCAGCGCGCTGGCCGCGAAGCAGCTGCTGTTCGCGCACGCGGCCATCACCGACGTGCAGAGCGGCCGCTTGCTGCACGACCAGCGCATCGCGCGCTGGAACGGCGAGCCACCCACCTCGACCGAGCGCGGCGTGTTCGCCAGCGCCGAAGACACGCACGTGGTGCTGCGCGACTGGTCGCTGCAGCGCCTGCCCGACACCGGCCACTACACCACGCGCGTGGTGGGCGACGAACTCGGCATCGACCTGAGCGCCGTGCCCGAGCAGGCCTGGCTGCTGCAGGGCGACCAGGGTTTCTCGCGCAAGGGCCCGGACGCCTCGCAGGCCAGCTTCTACGTGAGCCAGCCGCACCTGGCGGTGCAGGGAACACTGACGTTGAAAGGCCTGCGCTTCGAGGTGCGCGGCACGGCGTGGCTGGACCACGAATGGAGCGAGGCCTTGCTGCACCCCGAGGCGGTGGGCTGGGACTGGATCGGCATGAACCTGTTCGACGGCCACAGCCTCACGGCATTTCAGTTGCGGCGCAAGGACGGGAGCAAGCTCTGGGCCGGGGGCTCGTTCCGCGCGGCGGGCAGTGCGCAAAGCAGCACCGACCTCTACCGCTTCAGCCCGGGCGAGGTGGACTTCCAGCCCCGACGCTGGTGGACCAGCCCGCTCACGCGCGCGCGCTATCCGGTGGAATGGGTGGTGCGCACGCCGGGCGATTTCTACACGGTGAAGGCGGTCATCGATCCGCAGGAACTCGACAGCCGCTCCAGCACCGGCACGGTGTATTGGGAAGGGCTGTCCGACCTCATCGACAGCAACGGGAAGCCCGTGGGGCGCGGGTACCTGGAGATGACGGGGTATGTGCAGCGCTTGGTGCTGTGAGGCATTCAACTTTCGATTGAACCAACCTCACTCTCGACGGATGGTGGGGTTCGCGGGCGCAGGCGCCGATTCGCGGTTGCCACAGAGGGTGCGTGAGGCAACCGTGTTGATGAAGTCACCCCTGAGCGCTCGGGCAGTCGTCCGCGAGCAGCGCCGGAGAACGCGGACCACGCCAGCCGTCAGCGCGAAACAACGGCCAGAAACCTAGCGAGGAGAATCCTCACCCCGCCACTCCCGAAAAAACCGGATGCGTTCCGCGTGATCCGGATGGCTCCCGATGGCGATCGGCAACGACACGCGCTCATCCTCATCGTCCTCCGAAGGCGCGTCCGAGTCGGCCTCAGCGAGCATGCGCTCGAAAAACACCGCCATGGCCGAAGGTGGAATACCGGCCGCGTGCATCACACGCGCGGCATGCGCATCCGCCTGCCGCTCGGTGTCGCGCGAATAGGCCTGCGTGGCCAAGGTCGCCGGCACGGTCGCCAGGAAACCGCTGGCGTCGCCCAGCACCACCCCCACCAGCGCACTGATCAGACTCGCGCGCACCACCATATCCAGCCCGTCGCGGTGCGCCACATGACCCAGCTCATGCGCCAGCACCCCCACCAGGGCATCGGGCTGATCCTGCAACAACAGCACCAGCTCGTCCGTCATCACCATGAACCCACCCGGTAGCGCAAACGCATTCGCACCCAACACCGGCGACGCGTGAAACGCCAGCTCCCAATGCGGCGCGTCGCCCTGAGGGTAAGCACGCTCCACCGCCGACGCAAAACGCTGGCGCAGCTCGTCCTGCTGCTTCTGCGGCAACCGGCTCGGCCGCAGGAACAGCCGGTCCAGCTGCTGCAAGCTCTGCTCGCCCACATGCCGGTCCAGCGAATCCGGCACCTGGTGCGCCAGCGTCTGGCTCAACCAGGGCACGCCCCACAACCAGGCCGCCGCCAGAAACACCACCGAGCCCGCCAAGGCGACCAGCGTGGCGCGCCAGCTCTGCATCCAGCCCACCACCGCGCTGTCCTGCAGCCCGCTGGCCTGCGCCCAGGCATCCCACTCCGCCGCATCGGCGTGCTGGATCAGGCCCCCGTCAGGCAGCTCGGCCTGGCGCTGGCCATGCGTGCGCCGCTCGGGCCAGCGCACGCGCGCCAGCGGATAGCGCCGCGTCTCCTCCCCCAGGCGCATCAGCAGCTCGCCCGCCTCCACCTGCAGCGTCACCGCGTGCGGCTTGGGCGAGCGGCCATCGAACCACCGCGAGTGCAGAGACGCGGACGCGCTCATCAGAGCCCCATGTCCATGCCGAAGAAGTCGCCCGCGGCATCGCCCAGCACCCCCTTGCCGGCCTGCTGCGCGCTCGCCAGCCAATCGTCCACGCGGCCGTCCACGTCCAGCGACATCGCTTCCAGCTTCAGGCGCGCGGTGCGCACCTTGGCAAAGGGCCAGTACAGACCCAGCGTGACCACGATCAGCAACCAGTTGACCAGCGTCACGCGGAACAGACTGCGAAAGCGCAAAGCGCTGGCGAAACGAATCTTCTCGCTGCGGGTGCCGCCCCAGAGCAGGTCCTGGAAACGGGCACCGAAATACGGCGCGCTCACCAGGGGGATCAGCAGGTAGATCACGCCCAGCGCCACCGGCACCAGCATCGTCACCAGGACCCGCCGCTGGCCGGCCGCCATGTCGGTGAACGTGCCGCGCGCCAGCACGAACACCACCAGGGCGAACAGCGCCGCCCCCACCACCGCGGCCAGCAGGCTCACGCCACCGGTTTTCAGGAACAGGCCATAGAAGCGCCCCGTGCCGGCCTTGAGCTGGGTGCGCTGCTCGGCAAACACATAGCCGCCGTGCTGGTAGCGCTTGAGGCGAGCCATCAGCCAGGGCATGAGCAGCGAAAAGCCCAGCACCACCGCACCGAAGACGATGGCGCTGCGCCGGGCCGCCTCGGGCGCCATCTCCTCGCCTTCGCTCACCTCGGGCAGAAACAGCACGAAGGCCAGCGCGGGCAGAAAGAAGGGCAGCATGGCCGCGTAAGCCGACTTCAGATCGCCGGCGAACGACAGGCGCACGCCGCGCCAGCTGGTGTTGCGCAGGCGGAACTGCAGCGAAGCGCGCCACAGCGCGGGCCACAGCACCATGAAGACCAGCAGCGCGATCCACGCCAGCCCGGGCTGGAAGTTCGACACCGCCCAGTAGGCCACGCCCAGCAGCAGCATCAGCAGGTAGCCGCGGAACATCTTCCGGGGGTCGGCGTGAAAGCCCAGCGGGTCGCCGCCCACCAGGGTGTTGTTCTGGAAATAGGCAATGCGCCGGGCGCGCGCGAAGGGTGCATACAGGGTGAAGGTCACCAGCGTGAGCAGCAGGTTGACGATCCAGATGCGGAAGTACTCGCTGCCCGAACCGGTGAACCGGATGTCGAGCATCTGCACCGGCGCAGGCTCATCCGCCAGCGCCACGGTGGGCGCGAAATCGTCCTGTTGTGTCATCCCCGTCCCTTGAAATTGAAAAATTGGGAGGCATCCTAGCACCGTGCCCCCATTCCCGCCGGGCGCCCAAACCCGGCACACTGTGCCCCATGCCCATGCCCTCCTCCGACCGCCCGAAAGCCGAATCCCCCACCTCGCTCGGGGGCCTGCTGCCCTTCATGCGGCCCTATCGCACGCAGATCGTGCTGGCCATGCTGTTCCTGGTGCTGGCGGCGGTCGCCACGCTGTTGTTCCCGGTGGCGCTGCGCGGCCTGATCGACGGCGGCCTGGTGGCCGGCGACCGCAGCGCCCAGGCCATGGGGCTGCGCGGCCACTTCCTCGAACTCTTCGCCGTGGCAGTGGCGCTCGGCCTGTTCTCCGCCGCGCGCTTCTACCTGGTGAGCTGGCTGGGCGAGCGCATCACGGCGGACCTGCGCCACGCGGTCTACAGCCACGTGCTGCGGCAGAGCCCGCAGTTCTTCGAGACCACCCAGACCGGCGAGGTGCTCTCACGCCTGACCACCGACACCACGCTGGTGCAGACCGTGGTGGGCTCCTCGCTCTCCATGGGCCTGCGCAACGGCGTGATGGGCATCGGCGCCTTGATCATGCTGGTGTGGACCAACCCCTACGTGATGCTGCAGGTGCTGCTCATCATCCTGCTGGTGGTGCTGCCCAGCATGTGGTTCGGGCGGCGCGTGCGCAAGCTCTCGCGCGCCAGCCAGGACCGGGTGGCCGACTCCAGCGCGATCGCGGCCGAGGTGCTCAACGCCATCCCCATCGTGCAGAGCTACACCGCCGAAGACCGCGAATCGCTGCGCTTCAAGGACTCGACGGAGAGCGCCTTCGTCACCGCCATCCGCCGCACCAAGGCCCGCGCCGGCATGGTGGCCTTCATCATCATCAGCACCGCCGCGCTGCTGCTCTGGGGCCTGTACCAGGGCACGCAGGCGGTGCTGGCCGGCACCATCACGCCCGGGCACCTGGGCCAGACCGTGGTCTACATCATCATCCTGGCCGGCGCGGTGGGGGTGCTGGGCGAGGTGTATGGCGACCTGCTGCGCGCGGCCGGCGCGAGCGAGCGGCTGATGGAGCTGCTGGCCAGCGAGTCGCCGGTGCAGTCGCCCGCGCGGCCCCTGCAGGCGCCGGCGCCGCAAGGCGGCAGCGCGCTGGCGTTCGACGACGTGAGCTTCCACTACCCCTCGCGCCCCACCCAGGCCGCCCTCAGCGGCTTCACCCTGGCCGTGCAGCCGGGGCAGACGGTGGCGCTGGTCGGCCCCAGCGGGGCAGGCAAGACGACCGTGTTCGGCCTGCTGCTGCGCTACTACGACCCGGCGCTGGGCAGCATCCGGCTCGACGGCGTGCCGATCGACCAGCTGGACCTGCACGCGCTGCGCCAGCGCATCGGCATCGTGCCGCAGGACCCGGTGATCTTCTCCAGCAGCGCGCTGGAGAACATCCGCTACGGCAAGCCCGGCGCGAGCGACGCCGAGGTGCGCGCGGCCGCCGCCGCGGCCTTCGCCGACGAGTTCATCGAGAAACTGCCCGAGGGCTACGACACCTTCCTCGGCGAGCGCGGCGTGCGGCTCTCGGGCGGGCAGCGCCAGCGCATCGCGATCGCGCGCGCCATGCTCAAGAACCCGCCCCTGCTGCTGCTCGACGAAGCCACCAGCGCGCTGGACGCGCAGAGCGAGCGCATGGTGCAGGCGGCGCTGGAGTCGGCCATGAAGGACCGCACCACGCTCGTGATCGCCCACCGCCTGGCGACCGTGCAGCAGGCCGACCGCATCGTGGTGCTCGACCACGGCCGGCTGGTGGAACAGGGCACGCACGCGGAACTGGTGGCGCACGGCGGCGTGTACGCGGGGCTGGCGGCGCTGCAGTTCAACGCCTGACCCAAACTATGCATTTAGCGCATAACACAATGGCATCATGGCCTTGGACATGAAGAAGGCATCTCCGTAAGCTTCCGCGTGTTGGCTCAGCACAGGGCCACACACCAAAGGAATCTTCCATGTCACAAACACCGCCCGTCCCGGCCGGCAGCGCCACCAGCGCTCCGGCCGTTTTCACGCAAGCCCTTCCTTCCTACCTCGATCCCAAGCACCTCGGCCCCTGGGGCGTCTACCTGCAACAGGTGGACCGCGTCGCGCCCTACCTGGGCCCGCTGGCGCGCTGGGTCGATACCCTCAAGCGCCCCAAGCGCACGCTGATCGTGGACGTGCCGATCCACCTGGACAACGGCACCGTGGCGCACTTCGAGGGCTACCGCGTGCAGCACAACACCTCGCGCGGCCCGGGCAAGGGCGGTGTGCGTTTCCACCAGGACGTGACGCTGTCCGAGGTGATGGCCCTGTCGGCCTGGATGTCGATCAAGAACGCCGCGGTGAACGTGCCTTACGGCGGCGCCAAGGGCGGCATCCGCGTCGACCCACGCCAGCTCACGCGCGGTGAACTCGAGCGCGTGACGCGCCGCTACACCAGCGAGATCGGCATCATCATCGGGCCGACCAAGGACATCCCGGCGCCGGACGTGAACACGAACGAGCAGATCATGGCCTGGATGATGGACACCTACTCGATGAACGAGGGCGCCACCGCCACGGGTGTGGTCACCGGCAAGCCGGTGGACCTCGGCGGCTCTCTAGGCCGGCGCGAGGCCACGGGCCGCGGCGTGTTCACCGTGGGCGTGGAGGCGGCGCGCCGCATCGGCCTGGATGTGTCGACCGCGCGCGTGGCCGTGCAGGGCTTCGGCAACGTGGGCGGCGTGGCCGGCAAGCTGTTCTCCGAAGCCGGCGCCAAGGTGGTCGCGGTGCAGGACCACGGCGGCACCATCTACCGCGAAGCCGGGCTCGACGTGCCCGCGCTGCTGGCGCATGTGAAACAGGCTGGCACGGTGGCGGGCTTTGCCAGTGCCGAGGTGATCGCCAACGACGCCTTCTGGGGCGTGCCTTGCGACATCCTCATCCCCGCCGCGCTCGAATCGCAGATCACTGAAGCCAACGCCGGCCGCATCCAGGCGCGCATGGTGATCGAGGGCGCCAACGGCCCGACCACGCCGCAGGCCGACGACATCCTGCACGAGCGCAACGTGCTGGTGCTGCCCGACGTGATCGCCAACGCCGGCGGCGTGACGGTGAGCTACTTCGAGTGGGTGCAGGACTTCTCCAGCTTCTTCTGGAGCGAGGACGAGATCAACGCCCGCCTGGTGAAGATCATGAAGGACGCCTTCGCCGCCGTGTGGCAGGTGGCCGACGAGAACAAGGTGAGCCTGCGCACGGCGACTTTCATCGTGGCCTGCAAAAGGATCCTCCATGCCCGAGATCTTCGCGGGTTGTACCCCTGAGCCCAGTCGGCTTGCTCAAGAGAAAGCCCCGCGATGCGGGGCTTTTTTCATACGGGTCCGGTGGTGGCCTACTGCAGGGTTTCCTTGATCCCTGGCACCGAAGGCAGGGCAATCACCTCGATGCCCTCTTCCATCAGTTCCAGCGCTTCCTGCGGGCTGGCCTGCCCACGGATCTGCCGGTGCTCGACCTCGCCATGGTGCATGGCGCGGGCTTCGTCGGCAAAGCGCTCGCCCACGTCTTCGGTGTTCGCCATCACCTCGCGCAGCGCCTGAAGGATGCGCGCCTGCATGGCCACCAGGTCGGGCTGGGCGCCGTGGTTGCTCATGGCCACGGCGGCGTTGCCGGCGGCAGGAGCCTGTGCCTCCTGGCGGCCGGCGCGCAGGTTCAGCCTGGGGGCCGAGAGCTTCTTCTCGATGTGCACATCACCGCACATCGGGCACGACACCAGGCCGCGCTCCAGCTGGCTCGTGTAGTCGTCTTCGGAGCCGAACCAGCCTTCGAATTCGTGCTGGTGCGCGCATTGCAGGTTGAGGACCTTCATGCCCCGGATTGTCCCGCATCCGCCCCGTCAGGGCGCGGGTTCCAGGCCAGAACCCATTCGCCCCGCAGCACATTCTGCAGCCACATGGAGCCGATCAGGGTCTTGCAGTCGATCACGTCGCCGCTGAAGCACCAGGCCTGCAGCTCGGCAGGGGTGGCGGCGAACACGTCCAGGAACTCGCCCTCGTCAAGCCGGCGCTCGCCCAGCGTGAGGCCGCGCGCGAACCAGATGTCGATGACCTCGTCGGAGTAGGCGATGGTGGGGGCGAGCCGGCCGGCGAAAGCCCACTCGCGCGCGCGGTAGCCGGTTTCTTCGAGCAATTCGCGCTTCGCGCAGGCCAGACTGCCCTCGCCCGCATCGAGCTTGCCGGCGGGGAATTCGATCATCACCGCCTGCATGGGGTGGCGGAACTGCCGCTCCATCACCACCCGGCCGTCGTCCAGCAGGCCGATCACCATCACAGCGCCGGGGTGCAGCACGAACTCGCGCGTGGCCTGGGCGCCGTCGGGCATGCGCACGGTGTCGCGCACCACGTGCAGGAAATGGCCGCGCAGCAGCTCGGTGCGCGACAGCGGCGTTTCTCGGAGGTGGCTGTCGTCGGCCATGGCGCTCAGCCGCGGCGGCGGTACAGGTAGCGGTAGACGAAGCCCGGAAACGCCAGGGTGAGGAACAGCGCGCCCGTGACGGCGTAGAACTCCCAGCCCTGCGGCGCGATCTGGCCGGCGTCGTGCTCCAGCGCGAGGCCCAGCGCGCCGACCACGAAGTACAGCAGCACCAATTCAGCCAGGCGCAGCCACAGCGTCTTGGGCGCGCGGCGGGGCAGCACGGCCAGCCAGCGATCGTTGAGGAAAGGCAGGTTGGCGGCGATGAAGGCGGCGATCAACACCAGCCAGACGGAGAATGTGTGGGTCATGGAACGGTGTGAGCCGACGGCCACCGGCAAGTTCACCGGTTCGCCGCCGACGCGTTCAGCCGAGCAGTTTCGCCACGGCCTGGGCACACAGGGTCATGAGGCCACCGGGCACGATGCCCAGCACCAGCACCAGCAGGCCGTTGATGGAGAGCACCGAGCGCGCGTCCAGGCCCGCCTCGATGTCGGCGGTCTGCGTGGGGGCGTCGAAGTACATGATCTTGACCACGCGCAGGTAGTAGAAGGCGCCGATCAGCGACATGACCACGGCGAACACGGCCAGGCCCACGTAGAAGGCGCCACTGGAAGCCAGCAAGGCCTGCAGCACGGACAGCTTGGCGTAGAAACCCACCAGCGGGGGCACACCGGCCAGCGAGAACATGCAGACGGCCATGACGCCGGCGTACAGCGGGCTGCGCTGGTTCAGGCCGGCCAGGTCGTTGATGTTGTCCGACTCGAAACCGCTGCGCGAGAGCAGCAGAATCACGCCGAAGGTGCCCAGCGTGGTCAGCACGTAGGTAACGACGTAGAACATGGACGAGCCGTAGGCGTTGGCCATGTTGCTGGTGTCCAGGCCGTCGGCGCCCTGCACCACCCCGGCCAGCAGGCCCAGCAGCATGAAGCCCATCTGCGCGATGGTCGAGAACGCCAGCATGCGCTTGAGGTTGTTCTGCGCGATGGCGGCGAGGTTGCCCACCAGCAGCGACATGACGGCCAGCACCGCGAGCATCTGCTGCCAGTCCACCGCCATCGGCTGCAGGCCTTCGACCAGCAGGCGGATCACGATGGCGAACGCGGCCAGCTTGGGCGCGCCACCGATCATGAGCGTGATGGCCGTGGGCGCGCCGTGGTACACGTCGGGCACCCACATGTGGAAGGGCACCACGCCGAGCTTGAAGGCCAGGCCGGCGACCACGAACACGAGGCCGAGCGTGAGCACCTGCGGCGAGCCCCTGAGCGTGTCACCGCCGCCGGCGATGGTCAGCATCACCTCGGTCAGGTTCAGGGAACCGGTGGCGCCGTAGACCATGGAGAGGCCATAGAGCAGGAAACCGCTGGCGAGCGCGCCCAGCACGAAGTACTTCATGGCCGCTTCCGTGGCCTTCACGTCGTCGCGGCGCAGCGCCACCAGGGCGTAGCTGGAGAGCGTGAGCAGTTCCAAACCGAGGTAGATCACCAGGAAGTGGTGGCTGGAGATCATGACGAACATGCCCAGCAGCGCGAACATGCCCAGGCTGAACAGCTCGCCGCCACGCAGCATGTCGCGCTGGCCCGAGTAGGCGCGGCCGTACACGAAGGTGACCATCATGGCGATCGAGGCGAAGCACTTGAGCCAGTTGCCCATCGGGTCGCTGACGATCATGCCGCCGAAACCGTAGACGGTGTTGCCCGCGCTCGCGGCCAGGCCTTGCAGCACGGCGACGGCACCCAGCGTGAGCAGGGTCAGGCCGTAGGTGACGCCGCGCAGCGGCGTCTTCACCGCCAGATCGACCAGCGCAATCACGCAGGCCATCGTCATGAGGAGAATTTCCGGGTAAGCCGCGACCCAGCTGAGCTTGTCAATCATGTGAGGATTCTCTCGTGTAGCGTGGGCTCAGTTCAGTTTGGAGATGGCGACGTGGCGCAGCAACTCGGCCACGGACGCGTCCATCACGTCGGTGAAGGGCTTGGGATAGACACCCATGTAGAGCACGGCCAGCGCCAGCACGCCCAGCACCAGGAATTCGCGCGCGTTAATGTCGACCAGGGCCTTGACGTTGTCGTTGCCCACGCTGCCGAGGTAGACGCGCTTGTACATCCACAGCGAGTAGGCGGCGCCGAAGATCAGGGCCGAGGCGGCCAGCAGGCCGATCCAGAAGTTGGCCTTGACGGCGGCGATGATGACCATCCACTCGCCCACGAAACCGGCGGTGCCCGGCAGGCCGCAGTTGGCCATGGTGAAGAGCAGCGCGAAGGCGGCGAACTTGGGCATGGTGTTGACCACGCCGCCGTAGTCGGCGATTTCACGCGAGTGCACGCGGTCGTACAGCACGCCGATGCCCAGGAACATGGCGGCCGAGACGAAGCCGTGGGCGATCATCTGCACGATCGCGCCGGAGACGCCGAGGTCGCTGAAGACGAAGAAGCCGAGGGTGACGAAGCCCATGTGCGCCACCGACGAGTAGGCCACGAGCTTCTTCATGTCCTGCTGCACCATGGCAACCAGGCCGACGTAGATCACGGCCACGAGCGAGAGCGCGATCATCAGCCAGGCCCATTCGTGCGCGGCATCGGGCAGGATGGGCAGCGAGAAGCGCAGGAAACCGTAGGCGCCCAGCTTGAGCATGATGGCCGCCAGCACGGCGGAGCCGCCGGTGGGCGCTTCCACGTGCACGTCGGGCAGCCAGGTGTGCACCGGCCACATCGGCACCTTCACCGCGAAGGCGGCGAAGAAGGCGAAGAACAGCAGGGTCTGCGCGGTACCGCCCAGGGGCAGCTTGTACCAGTCGGCCAGCGCGAAGCTGCCGCCGGACTGCGTGTACAGGTAGATCAGGGCCACCAGCATGAGCAGCGAGCCCAGCAAGGTGTACAGGAAGAACTTGAAGGCCGCGTAGATCTTGTTCGGGCCGCCCCAGATACCGATGATGAGGTACATCGGGATCAGCGTGGCCTCGAAGAACACGTAGAACAGCATCGCGTCCTGCGCGCTGAAGACGCCGATCATCAGGCCCGAGAGGATCAGGAAGGCGCCCATGTACTGGTTGACGCGCGAGGTGATCGACTCCCAGCTGGCCACCACCACCACCACGTTGATGAAGGCGGTCAGCAGCACCAGCCAGAGCGAGATGCCGTCCACGCCCAGGTGGTAGTTGACGTTGAAGTTCTCGATCCAGACGCGCTTCTCGACGAACTGCATCGCGGCGGTGCCCAGCTCGAAGCCGGTGTACAGCGGCACGGTCACGGCCAGGCCGGCAATGGCGCCCACCAGCGCGATCCAGCGCACCGCGTGCGCCTGATCGTCGCGGCCCAGGGCCAGCAGCACGACGCCGAAGAAGATCGGCGTCCAGATTGCAAGGCTCAGCAAACCCATCTTGTTATCCCTCTTCTTATTTGGCGAGCCAGACGAAATACGTCATGAACAGCAGCACGCCCACGATCATCATGAGCGCGTAGTGGTAGAGGTAACCGGTCTGCGCACGGCGCACGACCGAGGACACCACGCCCACCAGTTTCCAGCTGGCGTTGACCACGCCGCCTTCGATCACGCCGCGGTCGCCGCCCTTCCAGAGGCCGACGCCCAGGGCGCGCGCGCCCCTGGCGAGCACGTTTTCGTTGAACCAGTCCAGGTAGTACTTGTTTTCCAGCACCACGATCAGCGGGCGCAGGGCGCGCGCGATGGCGGCCGGCACCGCCGGGTTGATCAGGTACATGTACCAGGCGCACACCGCACCGGCCAGGGCCAGGTACAGCGGCGCGGTCGAGAGGGCGTGGACTGCCATGGCCAGCGGACCGTGGAACATCTCGCCGAACTTCGCCATGGCCGGGTGGGCCGCGCTGTTGATGGTGATGGCGTCCTTGAAGAAGTCGCCGAACAGCATCGGCTGGATGGTCATGAAACCGATCACCACCGAAGGAATGGCCAGCAGCAGCAGCGGCACCGTCACCACCCAGGGCGACTCGTGCGGCTTGCCGTCGCCATGGCCGTGGCCGTGGCCATGGTCGTCGTGGTGGTCGCCATGGTCATCGTGATGGCCGTGGTGGGCGTCCGGGTTCTGGTCGTAACGCTCCTTGCCGTGGAACACCAGGAAGTAGAGGCGGAACGAATAGAACGAGGTGACGAACACACCGGCGAGCACCGCGAAGTGCGCGAAGCCGGCCGCCGGCAGGGTGCTGAAGTGCACCGCCTCGATGATGCTGTCCTTGGAGTAGAAGCCGGAGAACAGCGGCGTGCCGATCAGGGCCAGCGTGCCCAGCAGCGAGGTGATCCAGGTGATGGGCATGTACTTGCGCACGCCGCCCATCCAGCGGATGTCCTGGTTGTGGTGCAGGCCCATGATGACCGAGCCGGCGGCCAGGAACAGCAGCGCCTTGAAGAAGGCGTGGGTCATCAGGTGGAACACCGCCACCGAATAGGCCGAGGCACCCAGCGCCACCGTCATGTAGCCCAGCTGCGACAGCGTGGAGTACGCGACCACGCGCTTGATGTCGTTCTGGATGATGCCCAGGAAGCCCATGAACAGCGCGGTGATCGCGCCGATGACCAGGATGAAGTTGAGCGCGGTGTCCGAGAGCTCGAACAGCGGCGACATGCGCGCGACCATGAAGATGCCGGCCGTCACCATGGTGGCGGCGTGGATCAGCGCCGAGATGGGTGTCGGACCTTCCATGGAGTCGGGCAGCCAGACGTGCAGCGGGAACTGAGCGCTCTTGCCCATGGCGCCGATGAACAGGCAGATGCAGATCACGGTGATCAGCATCCAGTCGGTGCCGGGGAAGCCCAGCGCGCCGAGCTCGGGCGCCTTGGCGAACACCTCGGTGTAGTTCATGGTGCCGGCGTAGGCCACGATGAGGCCGATGCCGAGGATGAAGCCGAAGTCGCCCACGCGGTTGACCAGGAAGGCCTTCATGTTGGCGAAGATCGCCGTGGGCTTGTTGAACCAGAAACCGATCAGCAGGTAGGACACCAGGCCCACCGCTTCCCAGCCGAAGAACAGCTGCAGCAGGTTGTTGCTCATGACCAGCATGAGCATGGAGAAGGTGAACAGCGAGATGTAGGCGAAGAAGCGGTTGTAGCCGTCGTCCTCTTCCATGTAGCCGATGGTGTAGAGGTGCACCATGAGCGAGACGAAGGTGACCACCACCATCATCATGGCGGTGAGGCCGTCGACCAGGAAGCCGATCTCCATCTTCAGGCCGCCCACCACCATCCAGGTGTAGATGGTTTCGTTGAAGCGCGCGCCGTCCACAGCCACGCTCTTGAGCGTCATGGCCGAGAGGATGAAGGCCACCAGCACACCCAGGATGGTGAAGGTGTGCGAGGCGCGGCGGCCGATCACGTTGCCGCCGAAGGTGGTGCCCAGGATGCCGGCGATCGCCGAACCCAGCAATGGGGCCAGCGGAACGGCGAGCAAGGTGCTTGCAGAGAGGGTGGTGCTCATGGGGTTCTTGCCTGAGTTCTCGTGTGGGGTGGCCCTGGCCTCAACCCTTGAGGGTGTTGAGCTCTTCGACGCTGATCGACGACTTGTTGCGGAACAGCAGCACGAGAATGGCCAGACCGATCGCCGATTCGGCGGCGGCCACGGTCAGGATGAAAAACACGAAGACCTGGCCGTGCATGTCGCCCAGGAAGTGCGAGAAGGCCACGAAGTTCATGTTCACGGCCAGCAGCATCAGCTCGATGGCCATGAGCAGAACGATGAGGTTCTTGCGGTTCAGGAAGATGCCCACGACCGAGATCGCGAACAGGATCGCGCCCACGGCGAGGAAATGGCCCAGGGTCAGGTTCATGGCTTGGCCTCCTCGGCGGCTGCCGCTTGGGCGGCGGGTGCGGCTTTCTGCGTGGCGTTCATGGGCAGCACCACCAGGCGGTCGCTGGCGCGCACGTGCACCTGCAGGTTGGGGTTGATGGCCTTGCTGTCCTTGCGCTTGCGCAGGGTCAGCGCGATGGCGGCGATCATGGCCACCAGCAGGATCACGGCGGCCACTTCGATCGGGTACAGGTACTCGGTGTAGAGCAGCACGCCCAGTTCACGGGTGTTGGAGTAGTTGGCGGCGCCGGCGGCACCGGAGCCCACCGCCTCGGTGATCGTGGGGAAGCCGACCCACAGCACGGCGATGAGCTCAGCCGCCACGAAGGCGCCCAGCAGGGCCGCCAGCGGGAAGTGCCGCCAGAAGCCCTGGCGCACCGTGTCCAGGTTGATGTCGAGCATCATCACGACGAAGAGGAACAGCACCATCACCGCGCCCAGGTACACCAGCACCAGCGTGATGCCCAGGAACTCGGCCTTGAGCAGCAGCCACAGCGCCGCCGCCTGCGAGAACGCGAGCATGAGGTGCAGCACGGCATGCACCGGGTTACGCGCGGTGATCACGCGGTAGCCTGCATAGAGCAGCACCGCGGCGAACAGGTAGAAAAAGCCGGTCTGGTAATCCATGGCGTCGTGGTTCTTGTGTCGTCTGGTCCGGCCGAGTCGGGTTCAGCGCCGATCAGCGGTAGGGGGCGTCAGAGGCCCGGGCGGCGGCGATCTCGGACTCGTAGCGGTCGCCCACGGCCAGCAGCATCTCCTTGGTGAAGTACAGGTCACCGCGCTTTTCGCCGTGGTACTCGAAGACATGCGTCTCGACGATGGAGTCGACCGGGCAGCTCTCTTCGCAGAAGCCGCAGAAGATGCACTTGGTGAGGTCGATGTCGTAGCGCGTGGTGCGGCGCGAACCGTCGGCGCGCACGTCGGACTCGATGGTGATGGCCATCGCCGGGCAGACGGCTTCGCAGAGCTTGCAGGCGATGCAGCGCTCTTCACCGTTCTCGTAGCGGCGCAGGGCGTGCAGGCCGCGGAAGCGCGGCGACAGCGGCGTCTTTTCCTCGGGGAATTGCACCGTGACCTTGCGCTTGAAGGCGTAGCGACCGGTCAGGGCCATGCCCTTGAACAGCTCCACCAGCAGGAAGCTGTTGAAGAAGTCGCGGAAAGAAAACGGCGCGGCGAACGCGGGCGACGCATTGGAATTGGCGGTGGTGGTGGACATGGTCGTTCGCCCTGCTTATTTCCAGATGTTCCACGGGGTCTGCATGAGCGCGCCCACGAGGAGCAGCCAGATCAGCGTGACCGGGATGAAGATCTTCCAGCCCAGACGCATGATCTGGTCGTAACGGAAGCGGGGGAAGGTGGCGCGGATCCAGATGAACATGGACACCACGACACAGGTCTTGATGCCGAGCCAGATCCAGCCCGGGATGAAGTCGAGCGCGGCGATCGGCGACAGCCAGCCGCCCAGGAACATCAGCACAGCCAGCACGGAGACCAGCCACATGCTGGCGTATTCGGCCAGGAAGAAGATGGCGAAGCCCATGCCCGAGTACTCGACCATGTGGCCGGCGACGATTTCGGCCTCGCCTTCGACCACGTCGAAGGGGTGGCGGTTGGTTTCGGCCACGCCGGAGATCAGGTAGACGAAGAAGATCGGCAGCAGCGGCAGCCAGTTCCAGGACAGGAAGCCCAGGCCCATGTTGGCCCCCATGCCGCGCGCCTGCGAGGCCACGATCTCACCCAGGTGCAGGCTGCCGGCGGTCATGACCACCACCAGGAAGCAGAAGCCAATGGCGATTTCGTAGCTCACCATCTGCGCCGAGGCGCGCAGCGCGCCGAGGAAGGCGTATTTGGAGTTGGACGCCCAGCCGGCAATGATCACGCCGTAGACCTCGATCGAGGTGATGGCCAGGATCACCAGCAGGCCGGCGTTCACGTTGGCGATGATCGCTTCGGGCCCGAAGGGGATCGCCACCCAGGCGGCGAGCGCCGGCATGATGGCCATGACCGGGCCGAGGCGGAACAGGCCGTTGCTGGCGGCGCTGGGGCGGATCAGCTCCTTGGTCAGCAGCTTGAGCGCGTCGGCGATCGGCTGCAGCAGGCCGAAGGGGCCCACGCGGTTGGGGCCGTGGCGGACCTGGATCCAGCCCAGCAGCTTGCGCTCCCACAGCGTGAGGTAGGCGACCGCACCCATCAGCGGCGCGAGCACGACCACGATCTTGATCAGGTTCCAGATGACAGGCCAGGCGCCGGTGGCCCACCAGTCGGCGGCGATCAGGCCCAGGCCGCCGTTGTACATCGCATCGATCACGCTGCGGCTCCTTCCACGGCTGGGGCGTTCCGCGCGTCGGCGGTGAGTTGCAGGGCGGTCGAGCGGCGCACCAGGCCGTCGAGCTGGTAGATGGACGCGACGCAGGGCGCGACTTCGGCAGGCGCCGTGTCGATCGCCGCGCTGCTCGCGTTGGACAGGCGGGCGGCATCGACCACGCTGCCGTTGCTCACGCCCGGCAGTGCCGCGGCCAGCACGGCCTGCGAAGAGTCGGCGTCGAAGCCAGGCAGCTCCAGCAGGTTGCCGAGCACGCGCAGCACCTTCCAGGCCGGGCGCGTGTCGCCCAGCGGGCGCACGACGGCATGGAAACCTTGCAGGCGGCCTTCGGCGTTCACGAAGGAACCCGAGGTTTCGGTGAACGGGGCGATGGGCAGCAGCACGTCGCTCACGTCGAGGTTGGTCTTGAACGGGCTGAGCGTGACGACCATGTCGGCCGCCGCCAGACCCGTGGCACCGACGGCGGTGTCCTGGGCGGGTTCGGTGTTGAGCAGGATGGCGGCCTTGAGCTTGCCGACCAGCATCTGGCCGGCGTTCAGACCGCCCTGCCCCGGCACCGCGTTCACCAGCTGCGCGCCGACGGTGTTGGCCGCTTCGGTGAGGTAACCCACGGTGGCGCCGGTCTGTTGCGCGATCCAGTTGGCCAGCGCGAGCAGGCTCGATGCCTTGGCGTGGTGGGCGGCGGCGTTGCCCAGCAGGATGGCTTTCTGTTCGCCACCCAGCAGGGACTTGGCCACCGCGCGGTGCGCGTCCGTGGCTTCACCGCTCACGGGCGCCGCGGCACCCGTTTCGGCGCCGATGGCGGCTGCGATGCCAGCCAGTGCCGACACCCACAGGCCGCTGTCGGCCAGCACGGTGTTCTTCACCGGCATCGCCCAGTCCTGCGCGACGGCGTTGAGCACGTTGACCTGCGCGTCCTTGCGCTGGGCCTGGCGGATGCGCTGCGCGAACAGCGGGTGGTCCTTGCGCAGGTTGGAGCCGATCACGAGCACGCGCTGCAGCGTGGACAGCGAGGCGATCGGCAGACCCAGCCAGCGGGCCGCGCCAGCCGGCGCGGTGTTGGAGAAATCGGCGTGGCGCAGGCGGGCGTCGATGTTCTGGCTGCCCAGGCCGCGCACGAGGGCGCCGGCCAGGGCCAGCTCTTCGAGCGTGCTGTGCGGGCTGGCCAGCAGGCCGATGGCGCCAGCGCCGTGGTCGGCCTTGACCTGCTTCAGGCCGTTGGCCACGTACTCGAGCGCGGTCTGCCAGTCGACCGTCTTCCACTCACCGCCCTGCTTGAGCATGGGCGAGGTCAGGCGCTCTTCGCTGTTGACGGCCTCGTACGAGAAGCGGTCGCGGTCGGCGATCCAGCATTCGTTGACGGCTTCGTTCTCCAGCGGCACCACGCGCATGACCTTGTGGTTCTTCACCTGGACGATCAGGTTGGCACCGGTGGAGTCGTGCGGGCTCACGCTCTTGCGGCGCGAGAGTTCCCAGGTGCGGGCGCTGTAGCGGAACGGCTTGCTGGTGAGTGCGCCCACCGGGCAGATGTCGATCATGTTGCCCGAGAGCTCGGAGTCGACCGTGTCGCCCAGGAAGGTCTCGATCTCGGCGTGTTCGCCGCGGTGCGACATGCCCAGCTCCATCACGCCGGCCACTTCCTGGCCGAAACGCACGCAGCGGGTGCAGTGGATGCAGCGGCTCATCTCCTCCATGGAGATCAGCGGGCCCACGTCCTTGTGGAAGACCACGCGCTTTTCTTCTTCGTAGCGCGAACCGGAGCCGCCGTAGCCGACGGCCAGATCCTGCAGCTGGCACTCGCCGCCCTGGTCGCAGATGGGGCAGTCCAGCGGGTGGTTGATGAGCAGGAACTCCATCACCGACTGCTGGGCCTTGATCGCCTTGTCGCTCTTGGTGCGAACGATCATGCCTTGCGTGACCGGCGTGGCGCAGGCGGGCATGGGCTTGGGGGCCTTCTCCACGTCCACCAGGCACATGCGGCAGTTGGCCGCGATGGACAGCTTCTTGTGGTAGCAGAAGTGCGGGATGTAGGTGCCGGCCTTTTCGGCCGCATGCATGACCATGCTGCCCGGCGCCACTTCCACCTTCTTGCCGTCGAGTTCGATTTCAACCATGGGAATGTCTTCTCTTAAGCGGCCTTGGCGGGCGTCTGAGCGGCCGTGATCTTGGCCTCGAACTCATGCCGGAAGTGTTTGATCATGGCGCGCACCGGCATGGCCGCTGCGTCGCCCAGGGCGCAGATGGTGCGGCCCATGATGTTCTCGGCCACGTTGTCGAGCAAGGCCATGTCGGCCGGCTTGCCCTCGCCCCGGTCGATGCGGTCGACCATGCGCCAGAGCCAGCCCGTGCCTTCGCGGCACGGCGTGCACTGGCCGCAGGATTCGTGCATGTAGAAATAGGACAGGCGCTTGAGCGACTCGACCATGCAGCGCGAGTCGTCCATCACGATGACGGCGCCCGAGCCGAGCATGGAGCCCGCCTTGGCAATGGAGTCGTAGTCCATCGTGCATTCCATCATGATGTGCGCCGGCAGCACCGGGGCCGACGAACCGCCGGGGATCACGGCCTTGAGCGTGCGGCCCTTGCGCACGCCACCAGCGAGCTCCAGCAGCTTGCTGAACGGCGTGCCCAGCGGCACTTCGTAGTTGCCCGGCATCTCGACGTCGCCCGAGACCGAATAGATCTTGGTGCCGCCGTTGTTCGGCTTGCCGCAGGCCAGGTAGGCCGCGCCGCCGTTGCGGATGATCCAGGGCACCGCCGCGAAGGTCTCGGTGTTGTTGATCGTGGTGGGCTTGCCGTACAGGCCGAAGCTGGCCGGGAATGGCGGCTTGAAGCGCGGCTGGCCCTTCTTGCCTTCGAGCGACTCGAGCAGCGCGGTTTCTTCACCGCAGATGTAGGCGCCAAAGCCGTGCGCGGCGTGCAACTGGAAGTTGAAGCCGCTGCCCATGATGCCGTCGCCCAGGAAGCCGGCGGCGCGCGCCTCTTCCAGCGCGGCCTCGAAGCGCTCATAGGCCTCGAAGATCTCGCCGTGGATGTAGTTGTAGCCCACGCTGATGCCCATCGCATACGCCGCGATGGCCATGCCTTCGATCACGATGTGCGGGTTGTACAGCAGGATGTCGCGGTCCTTGCAGGTGCCGGGCTCGCCTTCGTCCGAGTTGCAGACGAGGTACTTCTGGCCCGGGAACTGGCGCGGCATGAAGCTCCACTTCAGGCCGGTGGGGAAGCCCGCACCGCCGCGGCCGCGCAAGGCCGATTCCTTCAGGGTGGCGATCACCTGGTCCTGCGTCATGCCCACGACGGGCGGATCGCCAGCCGGTGGCGAGCCGTCCTGGCCCAGCACCTTGCGCAGGGCCTGGTAGCCGCCGCGCGCCACGTAGTCCTTGAGCGACCAGTTGCTGCCGTCGAGGCCGGCGTAGATCTGCGGTTCGATGTGGCGACCGTGGAAGCAGGTCTGCACGCCGGTGGCGCGGAACTGCCCGAGGATCTGATCGGCGTTCATGCTTGTCCTTCCGAAGCGCGCAGGCCATCGACCAGCTGGTCCAGCTTCTCATTGCTCATGAAGCTGCACATGTGGCGGTCGTTGACCAGCATCACGGGCGAATCGGCGCAGGCACCCAGGCACTCGCTCTGCTGCAGCGTGAACAGGCCGTCGGCCGTGGTCTCGCCCATGGTGATGCCCAGCTTCTGCTCCAGGTGGTGCAGGGCCTTGTTGCCGTCGCGCAGCTGGCACGGCAGGTTGGTGCAGACGTTGAGCTTGAACTTGCCCACCGGCCGCTGGTTGTACATGTTGTAGAAGGTCGTGACCTCGTGCACCGCGATCGGTTCGACACGCAGGTAGGCGGCCAGCGCCACCTCGGCTTCAGGGCTCACGTGGCCCGCTTCCTGCTGGATGATGGACAGGCAGGCCATCACCGCGGAAATGCGCTGCTCGTCGGGGTACTTCGCGGCTTCGCGATCAAAACGCCGGATCGTGGCGTCTGAAAAGGACTCGGGCGTGACGGTGCTCATCGGTCGATCTCTCCGAAAACGATGTCCATGGTGCCGATGATGGCGACCGCGTCGGCCAGCATGTGACCGCGCGCCATCTCGTCCATGGTGGCGAGGTGCGCGAAACCGGGCGCGCGGATCTTCAGGCGGTAGGGCTTGTTGGCGCCGTCGCTCACGAGGTAGATGCCGAACTCGCCCTTGGGGTGCTCGACCGCCGCGTAGGCCTCGCCTTCGGGCACGTGGAAACCTTCGGTGAAGAGCTTGAAGTGGTGGATCAGCTCTTCCATGTTGGCCTTCATGGCCTCACGGGCGGGCGCGGCCACCTTGTGGTTGTCGGTGATGACCGGGCCGGGGTTGGCGCGCAGCCATTTCGAGCACTGCTCGATGATGCGGTTGGACTGCTTCATCTCTTCCATGCGGACGAGGTAGCGGTCGTAGCAGTCGCCGGTCTTGCCCACCGGGATGTCGAAGTCCATCTGGCCGTACACGTCGTAGGGCTGCTTCTTGCGCAGGTCCCAGGCGATGCCGGAGCCGCGCAGCATGGGACCGGTCATGCCCAGGTTGAGCGCGCGCTCGGGCGTGACCACGCCGATGCCGACCGTGCGCTGTTTCCAGATGCGGTTGTCGGTCAGCAGCGTGTGGTACTCGGCCAGGTAAGTCGGGAAACGCCGGGTGAAGTCGTCGATGAAGTCGAGCAGCGAACCCTGGCGGTTGGTGTTCATGTCGGCCAGCGCCCGCGCATTGCGGATCTTGTTGGCCTTGTACTGCGGCATGGAGTCCGGCAGGTCGCGGTACACGCCGCCCGGGCGGAAGTAGGCCGCGTGCATGCGGGCGCCCGAGACGGCCTCGTACATGTCGAACAGGTCTTCGCGCTCGCGGAACGCGTAGATCAGGATGGTCGAGCTGCCGCAGTCGTTGCCGTGCGAGCCCAGCCACATCAGGTGGTTGAGCAGGCGCGTGATCTCGCTGAACATCACGCGGATGTACTGCGCACGGATCGGCACCTCGATGCCCAGCAGCTTCTCGATGGCCAGGCAATAGGCGTGCTCGTTGCACATCATGGACACGTAGTCCAGCCGGTCCATGTAAGGCAGCGACTGGATGTAGGTCTTGTGCTCGGCCAGCTTTTCGGTGGCGCGGTGCAGCAGGCCGATGTGCGGGTCGGCGCGCTGCACGACCTCGCCGTCGAGCTCCAGCACGAGGCGCAGCACGCCGTGCGCGGCCGGGTGCTGCGGGCCGAAGTTCAGGGTGTAGTTCTTGATCTCAGCCATGTCAGTGCAGACCGCCGTAGTTGTCTTCGCGGATGATGCGCGGCGTGATCTCGCGCGGCTCGATGGTCACCGGCTCGTAGATCACGCGCTGGCGCTCGGCGTCGTAGCGCATCTCGACATGCCCGGACAGCGGGAAGTCCTTGCGGAACGGGTGGCCGATGAAGCCATAGTCGGTCAGGATGCGGCGCAGGTCGTCGTGGCCCTCGAAGACGATGCCGTACAGGTCGAAGGCCTCGCGCTCGTACCAGTTGGCAGCGGCCCACAGCGGGGTCACCGACGCCAGCACCGGGAAGTCGTCTTCCGGGCAGAACACGCGCACGCGCACGCGGTGGTTGTGGGTGACCGACAGCAGGTGCACCACCGCAGCGAAGCGCTGGCCTTCCCAGCGGCCGTCGCCATAGGCCTGGTAGTCCATGCCGCAGAGATCGATGAGCTGCTCGAAGCGGGCTTCGGGCGCATCGCGCAGGATCTGCATGACGGCGAGGTAGTCGGCCGCCTTCACCGTGAGCGTGAGCTCTTCGCGGACCACCTGGAGGGATTGGGCCTTGTCGCCCAGCAGACCCGCCAGCGAGGTCTTCAGCGCCTCGGGCTCGACGGCAGGGGGAGTCATGGCGGAGTCGGTCATGAACGTGCTTCTTTCAAGGCCAGTGACGTGCGGGCGATGCCAGGAGCGTCGCGCTCAGGCACGCGCAATGGTGTGGGTGCGGCGGATCTTCTGCTGCAGCTGGATGATTCCGTACAGCAGCGCCTCGGCAGTGGGCGGGCAGCCGGGCACGTACACATCCACCGGGACGATGCGATCGCAACCGCGCACCACGGAATAGCTGTAGTGGTAATAGCCGCCGCCGTTGGCGCACGAGCCCATGGAGAGCACCCAGCGCGGCTCGGCCATCTGGTCGTAGACCTTGCGCAGGGCCGGCGCCATCTTGTTGCACAGCGTGCCGGCCACGATCATCAGATCGGACTGGCGCGGGCTGGCGCGGAACACCTCGGAACCGAAACGGCCGATGTCGTAGCGCGCGGCGGCCGCGTGCATCATCTCGACCGCGCAGCAGGCCAGACCGAAGGTCATGGGCCAGAGCGAGCCGGTCTTGGCCCAGTTCACCACCGAGTCGTAGCTGGTGGTGACAAAACCTTCCTTGAATACACCTTCAATCATGAACCGCTCCGGTGCGCGCCTTTGTGTGTCGAACTCATTCCCAATCCAGCGCGCCCTTCTTCCACTCGTAGGCGAAGCCCACGGTGAGAATGGCCAGGAACACCACGCCAGCGAGGAAGCCGGTGACACCGATGTCGGTGAACGCCACGGCCCAGGGAATGAGGAATGCGATCTCGAGGTCGAACAGGATGAAGAGGATGGCCACCAGGTAGTAGCGCACATCGAACTTCATGCGCGCGTCTTCAAACGCCTCGAAGCCGCATTCATAGGGAGAGTTTTTCTCGGCGTCCGGCAGATTGGGGCCGAGGATGTAGCCGAGAACCTGAGGGATGATCCCAACGGCAATACCCACCAAGATAAACAGGAGCACAGGAAGGTATTGTTCGAGACTCATCTTGGGTAGATTCCGCTGACACGGCGTGGGACCGTGTTGTCCAATGATTGGTGCCGACGGCGAGACTCGAACTCGCACAGCTTTCGCCACTACCCCCTCAAGATAGCGTGTCTACCAATTTCACCACGTCGGCTGGGTCTGCATTGATGGGCTCACGAGGAATGGTGTGAGCCTTGCTGACAACCCATAGAGTTTACCCTGAAACCACCCCTCTTTCCGGGGAGGGCGGTGGTTATTTCCGAAGGAATCGGTCGGGTTGTCGCTGCAGGAAAAAAGTCCGCCCCGGCGTGGCGCCCGGGCAGACGGGGTCGTCGCTTACTTCGCGGGAATCTGGGCCGCGCCGGTGGCCGGCGCTTCGCTGGCGGCCGGCGCGGGCACCGCGCCGGAGGAGCCCGGGATCTGCTGTGCCGGCACGGCTGCGCCTTCGAGCACGCTGCCCGAACTCGGTGCGGCGGTGCGCAGGTTGCCGAAATACGCCAGGCCCAGCGTGCTGGCCAGGAAGATCGCGGCCAGCACGGCCGTGGTGCGCGAGAGGAAGTTCGCGCCACCGGACGCGCCGAACAGGCTGGCCGAACCGGCTCCGCCGCCAAAGGCCGCGCCCGCATCGGCGCCCTTGCCGTGCTGCATCAGGATCAGGCCGATCATGCCCAGCGCGGCCAGGATCTGCACCGCCAGCAGGATGGTCAACAAAACATTCATTTTTTTCTCCGGGGTATCGGTTATCGCCGCGCCACCCAGGGCGCGAGCGGGGGAATTAAGGGGCCGAAGCCACGATCTGCAGGAAGTCGGGCGCCTTGAGCGATGCACCGCCGATGAGGCCGCCGTCGATGTCGGGCTGGGCCAGCAGGCTCGCGGCGTTGGCGGCGTTCATGCTGCCACCGTACAGGATGTGAACCCGGCCGGCATTCTGCGTGGCGGCCGAGATCTGGGCGCGCAACACGGCATGCACCTGCTGGGCCTCTTCCGGCGTGGCGGTCTTGCCGGTGCCGATGGCCCAGACCGGCTCATAGGCGACGATGATTTCGGTGATGCAGTGGCCGCAGAGATGGATGACCGCCGCCAGCTGGCGCTTGACCACTTCTTCGGTGTGACCGGCCTCGCGCTCCGCCAAGGTCTCGCCGACGCAGACGATGGGCGTGATGCCCTTGGCCAGCGCGGCTTTCGCCTTCTCGGCCACCAGGGCATCGGTTTCGCCGTGGTACTGGCGGCGCTCGGAATGGCCCACGATGGCGTAACGGCAAGCGAAGTCGCGCAGCATGGCGGCCGACACCTCACCGGTGTAGGCGCCCTGCTCCTGGCTCGACACATCCTGCGCACCCCAGGCGATCGGGCTGCCCTGCAGCAGCGCGCCCACCTGCGCCAGGTACGGCGCGGGCACGCACAGGGCCATGTCGGCCTTGGGCGGCTGGCCGGCCAGACCATCGAGCATGGCCTTGACCAGGGCTTCGTTGGCGGCCAGCGAGCCGTTCATCTTCCAGTTGCCTGCAATCAGTTTTCTCATGATTCTTTTCTCTGCCCGGATCAGGCCCAGCTCAGCACGAGCTTGCCGATGTGCTGGTTGGACTCCATGAGCGTGTGCGATTCGGCGGCCTGCGCCGCCGGAAACACCTGATGGATCACCGGCCGGATGCGGCCCTCGGCCAGCAAGGGCCAGACGCGCGCGCGCAGCGAGGCCGCGATCGCCGCCTTGAAGGCCACTGGCCTCGGCCGCAGGGTGGAACCCGTGATGGTCAGGCGGCGGCGCAGCACCAGGCCCGCGTTGAACTCGGCCTTGACACCGCCCTGCACCGCGATGATCACCAGCCGGCCGTCTTCGGCCAGGCATTCGATCTCGCGGCTCACGTAGCTGCCGGCGACCATGTCGAGGATGACGTCGACGCCGCGCTTGCCCGTGAGCTCGGCCGCGGCGGCCACGAAGTCCTGGGTCTTGTAGTTGATGGCGTGGTCGGCACCGAGCTGGAGGCAGGCGGCGCACTTGTCGTCGCTGCCGGCGGTGGCGATCACGCGCGCGCCCAGGGCCTTGGCCATCTGGATCGCGGTCACGCCGATGCCGCTGGTGCCGCCCTGCACCAGCAGGGTTTCACCGGCCTGCAGGCGACCGCGGTCGAACACGTTGCTCCAGACGGTGAAGAAGGTCTCGGGCAGCGAAGCGGCGGCGATGTCGTCCAGGCCCTCGGGCACCGGCAGGCATTGCCCCACGGGCGCCACGCACCACTGCGCGTAACCCCCACCGGCGACCAGCGCGCACACGCGATCGCCAACCTTCAGGCCGGCTTCAGCCAGGGCCGCCGCATCGCCCGATTCGATCACGCCCGCGACCTCGAGGCCGGGAATGTCGGACGCACCCGGCGGCACCGGGTAGTTGCCGGTGCGCTGCAGCACGTCGGGGCGGTTCACGCCCGACGCGCTCACGCGGATCAGGGCCTCGCCCGCACCCGCGACCGGCACCGGGCGTTCGCCCAGGCGCAGGACATCGGGCGCGCCAGGGGCGCTGATCTCGACCGCTTGCATCACGACTGGGGCTGCTGAGGTGCCTGCTCGCCGGTGTTGCGCTCGGCCAGGGCCTTCATGGACAGCTTGACGCGGCCCTTTTCATCGGTCTCCAGCACCTTCACGCGCACGACCTGGCCTTCGCTCAGGTAGTCGGTGACCTTCTCGACGCGCTCGTGGGCGATCTGGCTGATGTGCAGCAGACCGTCCTTGCCGGGCAGCAGGTTGATCAGGGCACCGAAGTCCAGGATCTTGGTGACCGGGCCTTCGTAGACCTTGCCCACTTCCACTTCGGCGGTGATCTGCTCGATGCGGCGCTTGGCTTCGTCGGCCTTGGCCGAGTCGGTCGAGGCGATGGTGATGGTGCCGTCTTCGTCGATGTTGATCTGCGTGCCGGTCTCTTCGGTCAGCGCGCGGATGACGGAGCCGCCCTTGCCGATCACGTCGCGGATCTTCTCGGGGTTGATCTTCATGGTGAAGAGCTTGGGCGCGAAGTTGGACACTTCGGTCTTGGCTTCGCCCATGGCGTCCTGCATCTTGCCCAGGATGTGCATGCGCGCTTCCTTGGCCTGGGCCAGGGCGACCTGCATGATTTCCTTGGTGATGCCCTGGATCTTGATGTCCATCTGCAGCGCCGAGATGCCGTTGGTGGTACCGGCCACCTTGAAGTCCATGTCACCCAGGTGATCTTCGTCGCCCAGGATGTCGGTCAGCACGGCGAAGCGGTTGCCGTCCTTGATCAGGCCCATGGCGATACCGGCCACGTGCGCCTTCATGGGCACGCCGGCGTCCATCAGCGCCAGGCAGCCGCCGCAGACGGAGGCCATCGACGAGGAGCCGTTGGACTCGGTGATCTCGGACACCACGCGCATGGTGTAAGGGAAGTCTTCCTTGCTCGGCAGCGCGGCGATCAGCGCGCGCTTGGCCAGACGGCCGTGGCCGATCTCGCGGCGCTTGGGCGTGCCGAAACGGCCGGCCTCGCCGGTGGCGAAGGGAGGCATGTTGTAGTGCAGCATGAAGCGGTCTTCGAACTCACCGGCCAGCGCGTCGATGCGCTGCGCGTCGCGGTCGGTACCGAGCGTGGCCACGACCAGCGCCTGGGTTTCACCACGGGTGAACAGGGCCGAACCGTGGGTGCGGGGCAGCACGCCGTTGCGGATTTCGATGGCGCGCACGGTGCGCGTGTCGCGGCCGTCGATGCGGGGCTCGCCGGCCAGGATCTGGCCGCGGACGATCTTGGCTTCGATCTCGAACAGCAGGGCTTCGACGGCCACGCTGTCGAAGTCCACGCCTTCGGCCTTCAGGGCCGCGAACACGTCGGCATAGGCCGTGCGGCAGGCCTGGGTGCGGGCCTGCTTGTTGCGGATCTGGTAGGCGGCTTCGAGCTTGGCCTTGGCCAGTGCGTCGATCTTGGCGATCAGGGGCTCGTCCTTGGCCGGCGGCTGCCAGTCCCAGGCCGGCTTGCCGGCTTCGCGCACCAGGTCGTTGATGGCGGCGATGGCGATCTTGCCCATGTCGTGGCCATAGACCACGGCGCCGAGCATGACTTCTTCGGACAGCTGGTCGGCTTCGGACTCCACCATCAGCACGGCGGCTTCGGTGCCAGCGACCACGAGGTCAAGCTGGCTGTCCTTCAACTGGGTCTGGCCCGGGTTGAGCACGTACTCGCCATTGACATAGCCCACGCGGGCCGCGCCGATGGGGCCGTTGAACGGGATGCCGCTGACGGACAGCGCGGCGGAGGTGGCGATCATCGCGGCGATGTCGGCCTGCACTTCGGGGTTCAGGCTCACCACGTGAACGATCACCTGGACTTCGTTGTAGAAGCCTTCGGGGAACAGGGGGCGGATCGGGCGGTCGATCAGGCGGCAGGTCAGCGTTTCGAGTTCGCTCGGGCGGCCTTCGCGCTTGAAGAAGCTGCCGGGGATCTTGCCGGCGGCGTACGACTTCTCGGTGTAGTCCACCGTCAGGGGGAAGAAGTCCTGACCGGCCTTGGCTTCGGTCTTGGCCACCACGGTGGCGAGC
Organism: Hydrogenophaga sp. GW456-12-10-14-TSB4; assembly: GCF_059424305.1. Lineage (NCBI taxonomy): Bacteria > Pseudomonadati > Pseudomonadota > Betaproteobacteria > Burkholderiales > Comamonadaceae > Hydrogenophaga > Hydrogenophaga sp. GW456-12-10-14-TSB4. The sequence continues at coordinate 70,694 of NZ_JBWKZH010000023.1, forward strand.
ACCACGGTGTCGTCGATGTTGACCAGCACGGCGCCGGTGGACTGGCGCGCGATTTCGCCGGTTTCCATGGTGACCTGGTGGGGGCCCCACTGGAAGCTCTTGGTGACTTTGTTGAACATGCTCATGGTGTCTCTCCGTTAAATGCGTGCAGCATGGCTGCACAAAACCCGGAGACACAACCCAGAACACGATGCCATTCCAGGAGGGCTGTGGACACGCCGTCTGGCGCACAACCCGCTTGGAATGACACAGCTTCGCTCTGTTGTCGGGGCTCCGGAATCAAAAAAGGCGCGCGACAAGCAAAAAACGCCCGAGCCAGCGAACCAACTCAGGCGTTTTGTGCGTCACGGCCGTGCCAATTACTTGCGCAGGCCCAGTTTCTGGATCAGGGCGAGGTAACGCTCGGCGTCCTTGGACTTCAGGTAGTCGAGCAGCTTGCGGCGGCGGCTCACCATGCGCAGCAGACCGCGGCGGCCATGGTGGTCCTTGGCGTGGGTCTTGAAGTGAGGGGTGAGCTCGTTGATGCGGGCGGTCAGCAGTGCGACTTGCACTTCGGGGCTGCCGGTGTCGTTGGCGGCGCGGGCGTTGGCCGCGACCACTTCGGCTTTGATGGATTGGGCGATCATGAAAGGTTCCTTGGCCAGTTGCCTGGCGTTACGTGCGTCCCGCCGCAGCCGGTGGCCGCCGCGGGCGTGAAATTGCCGTCCGTGAAGACAGCAACCGCGAATTATAGACCAGAAGGACTCAGCGGCCCGCCGCCGGCTGGTCGGCCAGCCAGCCCTTCAGCCGTTCGACGCCCTGCTCCAGCCGGGTGGTGTCGCGGCTGGCGAAGCACCAGCGCAGCCAGCCGGTCGCCTCCGGGCTGAAGGCGCTGCCGGGCGCCAGGCCCAGGCCGGCTTCGCGCACCAGGCGCTTGGCCACCGCCAGGCAATCGTCCTGGCCGTCCAGCCGGAAGAAGGCGTACATGCCGCCCAGCGGCTCGGCCAGGGTCACCCCGGGCAGCGCGCGCAACAGCGGCACCAGCGTGTCGCGGCAGTGCCGCAAGTGGTTCACCAGGGCCGGCGTGACCTCGTCGCCGCGCTGCAGCGCCATGGTGGCTGCGCGCTGCACGAACACCGGGGCGCAGGAGGTGTTGTATTCGATGAGCTTGCCGATGGCGCCGGTGAGCGCCGGCGGCAGCACCAGCCAGCCCAGGCGCCAGCCGGTCATGAGGAAGCTCTTGGAGAAGCTGTGGGCGACGATCACGCGGTCGTCCGGCTCGGCCACGTCCAGGAAGCTGGGCGCGGCGCCGTTGGCCGTGTCGCCGGCGAAGTACAGCCGCTCGTAGACCTCGTCGGCCAGGATCCAGGTGCCGGTGCAGCGGCAGTGCGCCAGGATGGTCCGCTGTTCGTCGGCGCTCAGCGTCCAGCCCGTGGGGTTGTTCGGGGCGTTGACGACCAGCAGGCGGGTCGCGGGCGTGACGGCGGCCAGCAAGGCGTCCATGTCCAGCACCCAGGCGCCCGCGCGCGGCCCGTCGGCCTGCACGCGCAGCGGCAGGCTCCTGACCTTCGCGCCCAGGATTTGCGGCTGCGCCACCAGGTTGGGCCAGGCCGGCGTGACCACGACCACCTCGTCGCCCGCTTCCACCAGGGTCTGCGAGGCCAGCATGAGGCCGTTGACGCCACCGGAGCTGACGGCCAGGCGGTCGAACCAGTGACCCGCGCCGCGCCCGGGGTGCAGCCGGTCGGTGTAGGCCGCCAGCGCCTCGCGCAGCTCCTGCAGCCCCAGGTTGTGGGCGTAGAAGGTTTCGCCGGCCTGCAGCGAGGCCACGGCCGCGTCGCGGATGAAGCCGGGCGTGACCTCGTCGCTCTCGCCAAACCAGAACTTGAGCACATCGGCCCGGCCCAGGCCCTCGTTGGCCACTTCCCGGATGCGCGAGGCCTCCAGCTGTTCCACCACCTGTCTCATCGGCACACGCTCCCGCAAAGCCACATCAAGGTCGCTGCATGGTACAGGTGTGCGGCAGCTCGGCCTGCTGCGGGCTCAGGTTGCGGATGACGCGAAAACCGTAGCCCGAGCCTTCCACATCGAACTTGACGCCGGGCGCGCCCTGGCGGTCCATCACGGCCACCGCCAGCGATTGCTGGAACTGGTGGTCGGCGCCGCGCATGCGGGCGCGCTGGCCGGCCAGCGTGACGTCGGCCTTTTCCAGCTGGGTGGCGATGGTGGCGGCGTTGACCGGGCCGGCCGCGCCCGCGCGCTCGATGGCCTGCGCCAGCGCCTCGACCAGCAGCTGCATGCGCATGTGCACGTAGTCGTCCGCCGGGTTGGGGAAGCGCTCGCGGAAGGACTTGTAGAAGGCTTCGGACTCGGGCGTGGGCACGTTGGGGAACCAGTCAGCGACGGCGATCACCTTGCCGATGCCGGCGTCGCCCATGGCGGCGGGCGCACCCAGCGCGTTGCCGTAAAAGGTGTAGAAGCTGCCCTCGAAGCCGCTTTCGCGCGCGGCCTTCACCAGCAGCGTGAGGTCGTTGCCCCAGTTGCCGGTGAGCACCGCCTGGGCGCCGCTGGCCTTGATCTTGGCGGCGTAGGGCAGGAAGTCCTTCACGCGCGCCATGGGGTGCAGCTCGTCGCCGACGATGGTGACGTCGGGCCGCTGGGCCGCGAGCTGGCTGCGCGCCTCGCGCAGCACGGCCTGGCCGAAGCTGTAGTCCTGCCCGATCAGGTAGATGCTCTTGAGCTGCCTGTCCTCGCGCAGCACGCTCATGAGGGCCTTCATGCGCATGTCGGCATGGGCGTCGAAGCGGAAATGCCAGAAGCTGCATTTCTCGTTGGTCAGCACCGGGTCCACCGCCGAGTAGTTGAGGAACAGCACCTGGCGCGCCGTGTCGCGCTCGTTGTGCTTGTTGATGGCGTCGATCAGCGCGCTGGCGGCGGCCGAGGAGTTGCCCTGGGCCACGATGGTGACGCCCTTGTCGATCGCCGAGCGCAGCGCCGACAGGGCCTCGTCGGTCTGGCCCTTGCTGTCGAAGCGCTCGATCACCAGCGGGCGGTTGCCGCCGGGCAGTTTCACGCCGCCGCGGGCGTTGACCCGCTCGGTGGCCCAGACCAGGTTGCGGAAGACGGCGTCGCCGGTGTTGGCGATCGGGCCGGAGAGGCCTTCGATCATGCCGATGCGGATCGGCGCGCCGGTGGGGGGCGTCTGCGCCACGGCCAGGGTGGTGGTCAGGCCGCCCACGAGGGCGGCGACCAGCGCGCGGCGGCGCGGCGAGAACAGGGAATCGAACAGGTGTTTCATCAGAGAAGGGCTCCGGGTGCAAAGGCCGGGGGCCGGGAATGGCCCGCGCAGCAGAGTCGCCAAGGCGACAGCGCCGGGAGTTTAATTCATAATTACAGAAGCCAGTCGCCCGCTCATCCGGCGGGGGTGGCGGGCAGGCCCAGGTCGGAGAGGGGCCAGCGGGGCTTCACGTCAAAGGGGTAACCGCCGGCGCCCGCCGCATCGCCGCCGGCCAGCCCGGCCTGGGCTCGCATGCCCCCGGCCAGCGCGATCATGGCGCCGTTGTCGGTGCACAGGTGCAGCTCGGGGTAGTGCACGCGCACACCGGCCTGGGCGCAGGCCGCGCCCAGCTGCTCGCGCAGCAGGGCGTTGGCCCCCACCCCGCCGGCCACCACCAGGCGGCGCAGGCCGGTCCGGCGGATCGCCATGAAGGACTTCTTCACCAGCACCTCGACGATGGCGGCCTGCACGCTGGCGGCCACGTCGGCCTTCTGCTGCGCGCTCAGCGGGTCGGCCAGGTGCAGCGTGGCCGGGCCGTCCGGGTGGGCATGGGCGAGCCGCTTCACCTGGGTAAGCACCGCCGTCTTGAGGCCGGCGAACGAAAAGTCGAGATCGCCGCTGTGCAGCAGCGGGCGCGGGAATTTGTAGGCCTGGGGGTCGCCCTGCTGCGCCAGGCGCGAGAGCGCCGGGCCGCCCGGGTACGGCAGGCCCAGCAGCTTGGCCGATTTGTCGAAGGCCTCGCCGGCCGCGTCGTCGATGGTCTCGCCCAGCAGTTCGTAGCGGCCCACGCCGTCCACCCGCATCAGCTGGCTGTGGCCGCCGGAGACCAGCAGCGCCACGAAGGGAAATTCGGGCGGGTCGGCGCTCAGGAAGGGCGACAGCAGGTGACCTTCGAGGTGGTGCACGCCGATCACCGGCTTGCCCAGCGCAAACCCGAGCGCGCAGGCCACGCCCGAGCCGACCAGCAGCGCGCCGGCCAGGCCCGGACCGCGGGTGTAGGCCACCGCGTCCACTGCCGAGAGCGGCAGGCCGGCCTGGGCCAGCACGGCGTCGGTCAGGGGCAGCACGCGGCGGATGTGGTCGCGGCTGGCGAGTTCGGGCACCACGCCGCCGTAGGCCTGGTGCATTTCAATCTGGCTGTGCAGGGCATGCCCCAACAGCCGGGGGGTGGCGCTGCCGCTGGCATCGACCAGGGCCACGCCGGTTTCGTCGCAGGACGACTCGATTCCCAAAATCCGCATGCGGGAAGTGTACGGGGCGGCATGTTTGTTGCTGAGAAAAGGGCAACCCCCTGCGTCGCCTTCGGCGCCTCCCCCCTGGGAGGGGGGCGACACCAGAGGCCCGGCGAAGCCGGTTCCTCGGTGTCTCTGGAAGATGCGCATTGAACAACCACCACGAAATGAAATCGGGCCTGAGTTTCCTTGTCGCCGCCAAGCGCTGCGAAATCGCCGAGCTGCAGCAGCTCGCGCTGACCAGCGCCCTGGTGAATGTCACCGGCCGGCTGGTGCACGGGCTGCAGCGCGAGCGCGGCCTGTCCAACCTGCACCTGGGCTCGCAGGGGGCGCGTTTTGCCGACATGCGCGCCAGGCAGATCGAGGAATGCCGCCAGATCGAAGCCGAGCTGCGTACCTGCTTCGACACCCTGGACACCGGCTCGGCCCGCATCGGCCACGGTGCCCGCCTGTTCAGCCGCATCGCCTATGTCTTGCACGGCCTGGACGCGCTCGAGGCGCTGCGCGAGCGCGTGGCCTCGCTGGCCTGGACCCCCCGCCAGGCCACCGAGGCCTATGTGCGCCTGATCGCCGGCCTGCTGGCGGTGGTGTTCGAGGCCGCCGACAGCGCGAGCGACCCCGAGGTTTCGCGCCTGCTGGTGGCGTTGTTCAATTTCATGCAGGGCAAGGAGTTCACCGGCCAGGAGCGCGCCGCCGGTTCGGCCCTGTTCGCCTCCGGCCGCGCCGACACGGCGGAGCAGCAGCGCCTGCTCCACCTCATCGAGTCGCAGGAGCGCTGCCTGCAGGTGTTCGTCGAGTTCGCCAACCCCAAGGCGGTGGACCTGTGGGCGGCCAGCCAGGCCAGCGCCACCCTGGCCGAACTCGAGCGCCTGCGCCGCGTGCTCTGCACCGCCGCGCAGGGCGCGCCGCTCAATGTGCAGCTCAGCCAGGCCTGGTTCGACTGCTGCAGCCAGCGCATCGACCGCATGAAGGCGGTGGAGGACCGGCTCGCGCTCGACCTGCTGCGCGCCTGCGAGGACAAGATCACCGCCGCCCGGGCCGACATGGAGGCTTACCTGGCCCTGAGCGCGACCGCCGCCCGCGAGACCGACGCCCTCTCCTTCTTCAAGCTGGTGCCGGCCAGCGCCGCGCCCACCGGAAGCCCCGGCTTCGGCACCCCACCGCAGGCGTACGGCCTGCAGCTGGAACGCTCCATTCTTGAGCTGGTGCAGGAACAGGCACACCGCCTGCAGACCATGAGCGAGGAACTCGACACGGTGCGCGCCAGCCTGAACGAGCGCAAGCTGATCGAACGCGCCAAGGGCCTGCTGATGGCGCACCGCCAGCTCAGCGAGGAAGAGGCCCACAAGACCATGCGCCAGATGGCCATGAACCAGAACCGCCGGCTGGTCGAGGTGGCCGAGGCGGTGCTGGCCATGGCCGACGTGCTGCCCGAACGGCCGCGCTGACTGCTGCGGTGCACAAATACCGTGCCGGACCGGCCGCACGCACCACATTGATGCCACGCCGGCCTCGGGCCCGGGCCGGCGCCGTCAGGCACCGCGCGGCGCCCGACGGGCGATTTCCCCATGGAAATCAAGCATCTCGACGGGGCGATGGAAGCCGGGCCCGGTGCTGGCACACAACCTGCTGAGCAAAGGGCAAAGAGACACAGGCCAATGGCGGCCGGGGTTTCGACAGTCTTCCCAGACACGGACAACGGCGTCCATTTCCCGCCTGCTCAGCGCAGGCACGGAAATGGGCGCCGTTGGCGTTTGGGCACCGCTTTTTTTTCATCAGCAAGGAGTTGGACATGCACGCAGACACCCCCACCCCAGCCGAGAGCCCCGCCGCTTCGCGCCGCGAGTTCATCAAGAAAGGCAGCGCCATCGGCACGGCCGCCCTCTTCTCCACGCTGGGCCACCACGGTGTCTGGGCCGCCGGCTCCGACGCGCCCGAGAAGACCGAGGTCAAGATCGGCTTCATCCCCCTGACCGACTGCGCCAGCGTGGTCATGGCGGCCGAACTCGGCATCGACAAGAAGTACGGCGTCAAGATCGTCCCGACCAAGGAAGCCAGCTGGGCCGGCGTGCGCGACAAGCTGGTCAACAACGAGCTCGACATGGCCCACGTGCTCTACGGCCTGATCTACGGCCTGCAACTGGGCACCGCCGGGCCGAAGAAGGACATGGCCATCCTGATGAACCTGAACCAGAACGGCCAGGCCATCACGCTGTCGAAGAAGCTGGCCGAAAAAGGCGCGGTGGACGGCCCCTCCCTGGCCAAGCTGATGGCCACCGAGAAGCGCGAATACACCTTCGCCCAGACCTTCCCCACCGGCACCCACGCCATGTGGCTCTACTACTGGCTGGCGGCGGCCGGCATCGACCCCTTCAAGGACGCGCGCGCCATCGTGGTGCCGCCGCCGCAGATGGTGGCCAACATGCGCGTGGGCAACATGGACGGCTTCTGCGTCGGCGAACCCTGGAACCACCGCGCCATCATGGACGGCATCGGCATCACCGCCAACACCACGCAGGACATCTGGAAGGACCACCCCGAGAAGGTGCTGGGCACCACGGCCGAGTTCGTGCAGAAAAACCCCAACACCGCGCGCGCCGTGACGGCGGCGATCCTGGAGGCCGGCAAGTGGATCGACGCCGGCCTGCAGAACAAGAACAAGATGGCCGAGACCATCGCCCAGCGCTCCTACGTGAACACCGGCGTGGACGCGATCAACCAGCGCATCCTGGGCCGCTACCAGAACGGCCTGGGCAAGACCTGGGACGACCCCAACCACATGAAGTTCTACAACGACGGGGCGGCCAACTACCCCTACCTGAGCGACGGCATGTGGTTCCTCACCCAGCACAAGCGCTGGGGCCTGCTCAAGTCCCACCCCGACTACCTCGCCGTGGCCAAGCAGGTCAACCGCATCGACATCTACAAGGAAGCCGCGTCCGCCACCAAGACGCCGCTGCCCAAGTCCGACCTGCGCAGCGCCAAGTTCATCGACGGCGTGGTGTGGGATGGCAAGGACCCGGCCAAGTACGCCGACAGCTTCAAGATGAAGGCGGCCTGACCAGGCCCGCCGCACCGGAGAACCACCATGGTCAGTGCCGTTTTTCACACCCCCCTGGAAGCCGTGGCGCCCAGCCCCGCGGTGGCCGTGTCCCATCCAAAGCCCGTGGCCGCGCAGCCGGTCGCCGAGCCGCGCCGGCAGGCCGCCCCGTCGCTCTGGCGCGAGCGCCTGGCGGGCTTCTTCCGCAGCGTGCTGCCGCCGGCGCTCGGCCTGGGCTTTCTCGTGCTCGTGTGGTCGCTGGTGGCCAGCGGCAACAGCGGCATCCCCACGCCACTGGCGACCTGGACGCAGGCCGTGGGCGTGTTCTCCGACCCGTTCTACCAGGCCGGCCCGAACGACCAGGGCGTGGGCTGGAACGTGCTCATGTCGCTGCAGCGCGTGGCCGTCGGCTTCGGCCTGGCCGCGCTGGTGGGCATCCCGGCCGGCTTCGCCATCGGCCGTTTCGATTTCCTCAGCCGCATGTTCAACCCCCTCATCAGCCTGCTGCGCCCGGTCTCGCCGCTGGCCTGGCTGCCGATCGGCCTGCTGGTGTTCAAGGGCGCCAACCCGGCCGCGATCTGGACCATCTTCATCTGCTCGATCTGGCCCATGATCATCAACACCGCCGTGGGCGTGCAGCGCGTGCCGCAGGACTACATGAACGTGGCGCGCGTGCTCAACCTGAGCGAATGGAAGATCTTCACCAAGATCCTGTTCCCCGCCGTGCTGCCCTACCTGCTGACCGGTGTGCGCCTGGCCGTGGGCACGGCCTGGCTGGTGATCGTGGCCGCCGAGATGCTCACCGGCGGCGTGGGCATCGGCTTCTGGGTCTGGGACGAGTGGAACAACCTCAACGTGGCCAGCATCATCATCGCGATCTTCGTCATCGGCGTGGTCGGCCTGGTGCTCGAATTCGGCCTCATCAAGCTGGCCACCCTGTTCACCTTCGAGGAAGTGAAATCATGAGCAACGCATCCAAGTACATCGAGATCCAGGGCGTCGAGCAGACCTTCAAGACCCGCAAGGGCAACTTCCCCGCGCTGCGCGAGATCAACCTCACCGTGGCCAAAGGCGAGTTCGTCACGCTGATCGGCCATTCGGGCTGCGGCAAGTCCACGCTGCTCAACCTCATCGCCGGCCTGACCACGCCCACCAGCGGCGTGCTGATCTGCGCCGACAAGGAAATCGCCGGCCCCGGCCCCGAGCGCGCGGTGGTGTTCCAGAACCACTCGCTGCTGCCCTGGCTGACCTGCTTCGAGAACGTGCACCTCGCGGTCGAACGCGTCTTCGGCGGCACCGAAGGCAAGGCGCAGCTGAAGGCGCGCACCGAAGCCGCGCTGGCCCTGGTGGGCCTCACCGCCGCCGCGCAGAAACGCCCTGGTGAAATCTCCGGCGGCATGAAGCAGCGCGTGGGCATCGCCCGCGCCCTGTCGATGGAACCCAAGGTGCTGCTCATGGACGAACCCTTCGGTGCGCTCGACGCCCTCACCCGCGCCAAACTGCAGGACGAGCTGCTGGAGATCGTGGCGCGCACGCACAGCACGGTGGTGATGGTCACGCACGACGTGGACGAGGCCGTGCTGCTGAGCGACCGCATCGTGATGCTCACCAACGGCCCGGCCGCCACCATCGGCGAGGTGCTGCGCGTGGACCTGCCGCGCCCGCGCCAGCGCGTGGCGCTGGCCGACGACCCGACCTACCAGCAATGCCGCAAGGCCGTGATCGACTTCCTCTACACGCGCCAGGCACACGTCGAAAAAGCGGCCTGATCCCCAAAAGGGGGCATGGCCCCCGGCATGGAATTTGCGAGAAAGACGGCAAGGCTGACGATGGCCTTTGCTCCTGCAGCGGGTACCGGTTCCGGCCGCCCGAGGCAGCCCATGCACCGCCCCGGCCCCCCGCGCCGGGCCCGCGCGGCATGGGTCCGATC